>JAYUWU010000001.1:0-6034 GCA_043753365.1 Gemmatimonadaceae bacterium
TCGTGCAACCTCGTATCACGACATCGGCTCGCGCATAGGTCTCGTGTACCAGATGCTCGATGACCTGCTCGACCTGTGCCCCGCCACGGATACCGGCAAGCCGGCTCTCGCTGACTATGCGCAGGATCACTGGACATGGCCGCTCGGTGAGCTTGCTGTCGACAGGTTCGGCCTCGCTACGGACGCGCTGATGAGTGAGCTCTACGCGACGAACGAAAACGGCACTCCAATCCGCCGCTGCCTCGCCCGTTATGAAGCGGAGGTTCGGGCGGTGACAGAAGCGATGACAGTTCACCTCGGCGAAAGCTCCACTCTCAATGAGCTTCTCGACGACTGGATCACACGTGCCCGTACATCTGTCGACTGTGAGGCGCGAACCTTTGTCGGCACTGCGTCGCGACCGTCGAGTATGCTGCTCGAGCTCGTGGAGCCGGCGACACGGGAGACTGAGTATCTCGCGAAACACAGCCTCTCGTTCCGCCTTGCATCGCGTTTCTTTCCGAGGAGCGACGAGGAGCGGGTCGCGAGAGTATACGCATGGTGCCGGCTGACCGACGACCTCGTCGACGATCCGTCTGCTGATGCAGAGACGTCAGCCAGGTTACTCGATGAATGGCTCGTGCTGTCGGAGGGGGCATACAACGGGTCGACATCGGGAATCGATTTCCTCGACCGCGTGATGGGTGAGATGGCTGATGCTCGCGTTCCGTTCACTTATGCCGCGGACCTGGTCGAAGGGATGCGCATGGATCTGCGCGGGACCACTTATGCCACAATGGACGAGCTTGGCGTTTACACATACCGGGTCGCATCAGTCGTCGGGCTCTGGATCTCGGAGCTCTTCGGCGTCCATGATCCGGTCGTCCTTCAGAAAGCTGCGGCGATGGGACACGCCATGCAGCTCACCAACATCCTTCGCGATGTCGGAGAGGACCTGCGGCTTGGAAGGTGCTATATCCCGGCCGACATGATGGAACGTCACGGAGTTACTGAAGGAGAACTGCGTTTCGGGCATCGACCCGCATCGTATTCAGCACTGATGGAAGAGATGATCCGGGATGCGGAGTCCGCCTATCGCACGGGATTCGCCGGATTGCCTTCCCTGCCGCTGAGGCTGCGCATCCCGGTGTCGGTCGCAGCGCACGTTTACCGCGGCATTCTGACTGAGATTCGCCTGCTCGGCTACGACAATCTGACCCGGCGTGCGTCGACCTCTGCTCCGAGGAAAGCAGTACTCGCGACCAGAGGCGTTCTAGGCCTTCAGTGAGAAACCTTGTCGTTGCTGGTCTGCTCGCGATGTTCATGACTACGCAGGCCGAATCCCAGGAGGGGCTGCAACATGAAAGGATTCGCAGCCTCTACATGAATGCGGTGCACAGTTCCGCCGGAATCGCGCCTGCTGAGACCGCAATCCAGTCACTTCTCGCAAAGTCAAAGCCGCGCTCGCGCGATGAGGCGTTGCTCACCGCATATTCGGGAGCCGTCAGGACGCTGCGCGCAAAACATGGTCGCTGGCCGCGCCCTCGCCTGCGAAATCTTCGTGAAGGGCTGAGCGTGCTGGACAGGGTAGCCGAATCACATCCCGACATCGCGGAGATTCGCTACCTCCGATTGATGAGCTGTTACTATCTTCCCGGCATACTTGGCCGGGGGTGGAGCGTCAAGAAAGATTTCCAGGCACTCGCTTCGTTGTTGCCGGGCGAGAAGCATGAGCTCCCTCCGGAGCTCTATCGGGCAGTAGCGGTATTCGTGCTCGAGCGTGGTGACCTGTCGCTACATGAGCGGCGGGCACTTTCACCGACGCTGGGACCATGAAGCGTTTCGCGATTCCCGTAACGACTGCACTTCGCGCTTTTGATGTGGTATTCCTCCCATGGATGCGCCGCCGCATAGCCGGCATTCATATCTCAGGCTTGCCTGATGCTCCTGCCGGGAATCGGCCGATGTTCCTCGTCAGCAATCACGTAAGCTGGTGGGATGGGTTTCTGCTGCACGCGGTTCATCGCGCAATGAGGCCGCATGCTCCCCTTTACACGATCATGCTGGAGAGCGAGCTGAGGAGATTCCCATTCCTTCGCTCCCTCGGTTGCATCGGAATAGACCCAGCGAGCGCATCGAGCGTCGGGCGAGCGCTCCGCACGCTCCGTGATTGCCTGGCACAAAGGCCGGATTCGATGGTCATGTATTTTCCGCAGGGCACCATTCGCCCTTCGCACGCGAGGCCACTTGGATTTCAACGCGGAATTGAATTGTTCTGCCGTTTCGTACCGTCTGCCGACGTACTTCCCGTTGGCATTCATTTTGAGCCGCTCAACACCCCTGCTCCTCATGTATTCCTGTCGGCTGGGAGTGTCATTCCTGCACGTGATGTTTCATCCGCAGATCTCGAGCGAGCAGTTGAACATGAGCTCGACTCCATCCTGGAATTCGTTGCAAGAGAAGGTGAGAACGCGGCAGCGGCGTGGCCCGAATCCCGCGCCTTCCCGGCTTCATGGAACGGTGAAGTCATCAACCGTTCGCGCCTGAGCCGCGCGTGATCGATAAAGACGAGCGCGTAATCCTCGTAGATCACGATGATATGGAGCTTGGCGATGCACCCAAGCTCGACGTTCATCGATCAGGAGTTCTGCATCGCGCCTTTTCCGTTTTTGTTCTGGACGACAGGAGGAGGGTACTCCTCCAGCGACGCGCGGCTGGCAAATATCACAGCCCGGGCCTGTGGTCGAACACCTGCTGCGGCCACCCCAGGCCCGGTGAGTCCACGGAAGTCGCCGCGCGGCGAAGGCTCAGGGAAGAAATGGGAATCGAGTGTGAACTCGCCTCGTTTTCGAGTTTCATCTACCGTGCGCAGCTCGAAGGGGGCCTGGTCGAGCACGAGCTCGATCACGTTCTCCTGGGCATCGGGTCAGTCGACCCCGAAGCCGACGATTCCGAGGTCGGTGAATGGTGCTGGATTTCTCTTGACGAGCTGAAGGAGTGGCTGGCCGCGGAGCCTGCGGCGTTCACCGCGTGGTTTCCGATGGCGTTTGGATCACTCAGGGCAGAACTGTCTCTTCGCTCGTAACGAAAAACAGCGTCGTCGTCATGTCGGGCGCTGCCCGCGGAGGCGGTCGGCAAGAATCTGTACGCGCTCGTTCAGTCTGGGGTGCGCCACGATGTCGAAGTGGCGAAGCACAGTTTCGTTCGTGATGTCGCGATCGGCCCCGAGGTCTGCCGTCACTTCGCGAACGATCGACGGCCACTCCGCTTCCGCGATCGGGCCGGGGGGCCATCCGTGATTCCGGGCATGAACCCAACCGTCCCAGAACGTCAGCGCGATGTGAAGCTTGCCGAGCTCGGGGGCTGTGCCGGTCGGAAAACGATGTTCAACGGCGTCGAACCGGCGCCCGACTTCGTCATACCTGCCTGCGTCGTGGGCGGCGACATCCTCGAGCAGATGCTTCACGATCGTATCGCGCGCTTCCGCGTAGGTCATCTCCATGCTGCCGCCCGTTGACTGGTTGGATTCTACTTGCGACTTCCGACTTTCATCTGGGCCTCGAGAAGCGCGCCACAATGCGCCGCCAGGCCGGCAGTGTCGAACCTCGTCCCGTCGTCCGTGCGCCAAAGGCAGTCATCGACAGCGCTGGTGATCGGATGCAGGACGAGCTCCGATACGATAGTCGCTGCCTCCGGCTTCCTGTGAGCGCCACCACCTCGCGAAACCACTCCCTTCCACACATTCACATGAAGCTCGCCGAGAGTGTCCTGGGATCGCGTATCGACAAACCACGATACACTTACGGCTGCCGCCTCTGCCTGCAGGACGCAACCATTGGGTGTCCGATGCTGTTCGACCTGGCCACGAAACTGGTCCCCGCGCTTGAGCACGCGCTCGGGAGCCAGCGCATCGAGCAGGGCCGTAACAGCGCGCTGGACGGCATTTTTTTCTTTCGCCGTGGGTGATGTCCCCCACGCGCGCACTGCGCCACCGGAATTTTCCATAACCTCGAGCCTCCGTTCAACACACAAGATACTCGGGCGGGAACGGCCTTGCGAGCTACTGGTGTTCTTCTAGAATAGAAACTGCCAAAAAACCCGGAGCTGACATGACCCGTTCCCTCACCCCCGCTCTTTTGCTGTTCGCGGTAGCAAATCTATCCGCTCAAACCCCGGTGCCGCTCTATACCAACCTCGGCACTCACCAGAAGCCTGTAGCGACAAGCGTTCCAGAGGCCCAGCAATATTTCGATCAGGGTCTCCGGTTGACCTACGGCTTCAACCACGCGGAAGCCATACGGTCATTCACACGCGCAACGGAGCTCGATTCCGCCTGCGCGATGTGCTGGTGGGGAATCGCGTACGCCTACGGCCCGCACGTGAACGCCGGGATGGATTCTGCCAGTGGAGTGCTTGCGTATCAGGCCATTCAGAAGGCGCTCGGCCTCAGGGACGGGAGACCCGCCTGGCAACGAGCCTATATCGACGCACTTTCGAAGCGTTATTCGCCCGTACCCGCCGCTAACCGGGCTACCCTCGATAGCGCGTACGCCGCTGCGATGACCGCCGTGGCCAAACTTCACCCGGACGATCTTGACGCGGTGACGCTCTCCGCGGAGGCGATGATGGACCTCCGTCCCTGGAACTACTGGACACCGGAGGGAAAGCCCTACCCCGGGACCGAAGATGTCGTGTCACAGCTGGAAAGAGTGATCGCGAGCAATCCGGAACACCCGGGCGCATGTCACTACTATATCCATGCGGTCGAGGCAGTTAAACCGCAGCTCGCCGTCCCGTGCGCCGAGCGCCTTGCGCGCCTCATGCCGGGTGTGGGGCACATGGTTCATATGCCCGCTCACATATATGTGCGAGTCGGCCGGTACAACGATGCGGCGCAAAGCAACGTGCACGCGATTCACACTGACGAGACATTCGTCGAAGGCCAGCCACAGCCAACTCTCTACTCACTCGGCTACTATCCGCACAACATTCACTTTCTGGCATTTGTATCGACGATGGCTGGACGAAGCGCTCAGGCCATCGAATCAGCGCGAACCCTGAAGTCTAAGGTGAATCTGGACGTCGCTGAGTCAGTAGGCATGCTACAGGAGATGGTGCCCTATTACGTGCTCACACTGACGACGTTCGGAAAGTGGGATGAAGTGCTGGCCGAGCCGCTGCCGCGGTCGAGCTTGCGGATGCCCACCGCGATGGCCTGGTATGCGAGGGGCGTCGCGCACGCGGCGAAGGGTGACTTTTCATCCGCGAAAACGGCGCTCGATTCCGTGGCGGCCATCGATAGTGAAACGCCCGCCGATGCGGAGTTGAAGGCACCGATATCCATCGCGGCTCATGCGCTGATGGGCGAAATAGCGACGCGACGCGGGACGTTCGACGAGGGCATCGGGCATTTTCGCGAGGCGGTCAGGATCGAGGATGCCGGTCTCTACTTCGAGCCTCCGAAATGGTATTACCCGGTGCGTCAGTCACTTGGTGCGGCCTTGCTCAAGGCCAAGCGGTTTGTCGAGGCGGAAGCTGTTTACCGTGAGGACCTGAAGCGGTTTCCGGAGAATGGATGGTCCCTATATGGTCTTGCCGCGGCGTTGAAGGGCCAGGGGAAGTCGGCTGAGGCTGCAGCCACTGAGCAGCGGTTCGCCAAGGCATGGGAAGGGGCTGACGTAAAGCTTATCGCTTCGCGATTCTGATTCTTGTCTCTGGCTGACGCTGTTGTGTTGCCTCGTGTGCGCACTCCAGCGTCAGCCGCTTTGCTTGAGAGCATCGAGCTTTACCTGCAGTTCCGCCTGCGCCGTGTTGTCGCCAGCTGCTCGAGCTGCCCGCACCCCTCCGGCCAGGGCGCGGTACCGGTTCGGCTCCTTCGCAAGAGTGGCTCGGTACTCGGCCAGCGCCTCGGCTGGTTTGTTGACGAGCATCAGCATGTCGCCAAGTAGCTCCCGCGCAGGCGCGAGGGGGCCCGGAGTGACAGCATTTTTTTCCGTTGCGTCTTCGCGAGAAGCAGCGCGGCGCATTCGCGCGAGCGCCGAGTCGACTCGACCTT
>JAYUWU010000002.1:0-6018 GCA_043753365.1 Gemmatimonadaceae bacterium
GAAAAAATGACGACCCGCCGCAAGCGGATCGCAGAAAATCTTCTTCAATCGCAACATTCGACCGCGCACCTGACGACGTTCAACGAAGTCGACATGACCGCGGTCAATGCGTTGCGCGAGCGGATGAAGGAGAAAGTCGAGAAGGAGCACGGCGTCAAGCTGACTTTCATGCCGTTCTTCGTGAAAGCTGCGTGTATGGCCCTCGAGAGCTACCCGGTCGTCAACTCGCAGATCGACGGAGACACCATCGTCTACAAGCATTACGTGAACATGGGGATTGCAGTCGCATCCGATGCTGGACTTGTCGTGCCCAACGTGAAGGACGCACAAGCCAAGGGAATGCTCGACATCAGCCGTGACATATCATCAGTTGCGAAGCGTGCCCGCGACGGCAAGCTCACGATAGACGATCTCACGGGTGGCACGTTCACGATCACGAACGGCGGCGTGTTCGGATCGCTCGTATCGACTCCGATCATCAACTACCCGCAGGTCGGAATTCTCGGTCTTCACAAGACCCAGGATCGCCCAGTTGCAATTGACGGGAAGGTCGAGATCAGGCCGATGATGTACATCGCCTTGTCCTACGATCACCGCATCGTCGACGGACAGCAGGCAGTCCTTTTCCTCGTGCGTATCAAGGAGTTGCTCGAGGATCCTGCTTCAATGCTGATTTCCTGACATGGCTGACGCAAAGAACGCCGACGTCGTAATCATCGGCGGAGGCCCTGGCGGTTATGTCGCAGCGATTCGCGCAGCACAGCTCGGCCTCAACACGGTTTGCGTCGAGATGGACAAGACGCTCGGCGGAACTTGCGTAAACGTCGGCTGCATTCCGTCGAAGGCCTTGCTCACTTCGTCGGAGCATTACGAGTTCGCGCGATTGCATGCCGCTGAACATGGCGTGAAGATCGAAGGTGTCTCGGCCGATCTCGACACGATGCTCAAGCGGAAGGATTCTGTCGTAGCGCAGAACACCAAAGGCATCGAGTTCCTGTTCAGGAAGAACAAGATCGAGTGGGCGAAGGGGCGTGGTGCGCTCAAGCCCGGCAACATCGTGGAAGTGACCGCGGCGGACGGTGCCGTCACGAGTTATCAGGCGAAGAACGTAATCATCGCAACGGGATCGGTTCCGATCGAGCTGCCGTTCCTCAAGTTCGACGAGGAGAGGATTCTCTCCAACGTCGGTGCCCTGAAGATTCCCGCGGTGCCAAAGCACCTGATCGTCATCGGTGGCGGGGTGATCGGACTCGAGCTTGGATCCGTGTGGCGCCGGCTCGGTGCAAAAGTCACGGTGGTCGAGCTCTTCCCGACTATCCTCCCCGGCAACGACGAAGAAGTCATCAAGGAAGCAGACAAGATCTTCCGCAAGCAGGGACTCGAGATCCGCACCGGCACCAAGGTCGTAAACGCGAGACCACATGGTGACAAGGTCAACGTGTTCCTTGAAGCCGACGGAAAATCGGAGACGCTCGAGGCCGACTACGTTCTCGTGTCGGTTGGCCGCAAGCCATCGCTGAACGGTATCGATGCTCAGGCGCTCGGACTCACACTCGGCAAGCGTGGCGAGATAGTCGTCGATGCACAGATGCGAACGAATCTTCCGAACGTTTATGCGATCGGCGATGCCGTTGGCGGCAAGCTCCTCGCCCACAAGGCGGAAGAAGAGGGAGTGGTCGCCGCCGAGGTGATCGCGGGTCACAAGGCGCACATGGATTACAAGTCGATGCCGTCTGTCGTATACACGTGGCCGGAGATCGCGACAGTCGGGCTGGCCGAGCATGAGGTGAAGGAGAGCGGTCGCGAGTACAAGACGGGGAAGTTTCCGTTCTCTGCAAACGGGCGCGCGCGAACGATGGGCGAGACCAGCGGCTTCGTGAAGTTCATCGCGGACGCGAAGACCGACGAGCTGCTCGGCTGCCACATTATCGGGCCGAATGCATCAGACCTCATTCAGGAGGTCGTGCTCGCCTTCGAGTATCGTGGGTCGTCGGAGGACATTGGGATTACCGTGCATTCCCATCCGACGCTTTCCGAGACTGTCAAAGAGGCAGCGCTCGGCGTGCTCGGACGCGCGCTACATATATAAGTAGTGACTGCGAGCGCGACGGTGCTTGCCCCGGCCCTTAAACGACTCGATGTCCACGCGGCGCGCGAGCAGGATCTCGCCGCCGCGCTTGCGTTGCTGGCGTGGGAACAGGACAAGAATCCGTGGCTGAGCCGCCTGCCGGAGTTGCTTCGCGCCGCTGTCGACGATCCCGCCGGAGAATACCGTGCGTGCGTTGCTGTTCGCGATGGCGAAGTCGTCGGATTTGGCGTTTACGGCATCGTTGGAGGAGCGATAGGCACAGGGATCATTCATGCCGTGCTCGTTGCTGCCCGATCACGCCGTGCCGGAATTGGGCTGCGCATCATGCTCTACATGACTCAGGATTTGTCTACCTCGAACTCCCGCATGATCATCGCGGAAGTTCCTGGAGATCCGCGCGTGATGAAATACAGGGCCTTGCTGATCGCCTACGGGTTCATGGAAGAGACGCGCATCGATGATTACTACAGCGACGGAGTGCCACAGATCATTTCGCGCTTCGACCTTCAGCCCTGAGGCTTCATGCTGCTCGAACCTGTGAAACAAGGTGATACGCTCGAGCTGAGCGACGAGGACGCGTCAGCGCCCAAATCGATTGGCAAGGGTGAGGACCTGAAGGACAAGCTGGAAAAGCAGCTCGACAAGATCGGCGAGCTGCAGAAGATTTTTTACGCGGATGGCCGACGCTCGCTTCTCATCATACTTCAGGGTCGCGATGCTGCGGGAAAGGACGGAGTCGTACGATCCGTCATCGGTGCATGCAATCCGTCAGGTGTCCGGATCACATCCTTCAAGGCGCCGACGCCGCTCGAGGTGGCGCACGATTACCTGTGGCGGATCCATCAGGCCGTTCCCGAGAAAGGCATGATGGGCATCTTCAATCGCTCGCACTACGAGGATGTTCTCGTCGTGCGGGTGCGTTCGCTTGTCCCGGAAGACGTCTGGTCGAAGCGATACGATCAGATCAACGATTTCGAGCGGATGCTCTCGGAGAACGGAACCGTCATTCTCAAGTTTTTTCTCCACGTCTCGCGCGAGGAACAGACAGAACGCCTGCGTGAACGCGTAGAGGATGAGACCAAGAACTGGAAGTTCAATGCGGGGGATCTCGATGAGCGTAAGCTCTGGGATGAGTACACGGTCGCGTACCGCGATGCTCTTGCCAGGTGCAGCACTGAATGGGCACCGTGGTTCGTCGTTCCGTCGGACAGCAACAAGGCGCGCAACTATCTCATCGCCAAGCGAATTGTAGCTACGCTCGAGAGTCTGGGGCTCGAGTACCCGAAACCGAATACAGACCTGACGCAGTATCTCGAGGCGCTTTGATTTAACAAGGTCACTTCCGGGGCGTCTACCAGTTCAGCCTTCCGGGATCAACCAAATGAGACGTACTGCTGCTGCTCTTGTCGTAGCTGTCGGACTACTGTTCGGATCGACGCAGCCAGCTGCGTCTCAGACACCTCTCGACCATCGGGAGCTGCCCGCCGATCAACAGGTGATACACGCCCTCAGCCGCCTGACGTTCGGTGCGAAGCCGGGCGACGCTGAGCGCGTGCGTAAAATCGGGATCGACGAGTGGGTTGATCTTCAGCTCCATCCCGAGCGTATCCCGGACGGGGATATCGAGCACTTTCTCAGTCGTTACAGCGTGCTGAAGGCAGACCAGAACGAATTGCTCAGGGCGTATTCCGGTGCCCAGCGCGAGAGGCGGATGGCTGCCGAACGTGGGGACACAGTTGAGAGGCAGCGGCGGCGAAACGCACCCGGTGCGATGCAGGATGCGGCGACCAGTCGCCGCGCCGTGATCACGCAGGTTCAGTCGGCTCGCGTCGCGCGTGCGGTTGCGGGAAACCGTCAGCTTCAGGAAGTGATGACTGATTTCTGGCTTAACCACTTCAGCGTGTTCGCGCAGAAGGGTCCGCCGCAGCCGTATTACCTGATCGAGTATGAGCGCGATGTAATCAGGCCGAATTCGCTGGGAAAATTTCGCGACCTGCTCGGCGCGGTAGCAGCAAGCCCCGCAATGCTTTTCTACCTGGACAATGCCAGAAGCATGGGTGACACGAGCAGGCCGAGGCTTGCGACTGTGAACCGTCGGCGCGCGCGCGTCCTCTCCGGCGAGCAGCTCGGGCGACTGCGGCAGGGCGGTCTCAACGAGAACTATGGTCGCGAGCTGCTCGAGCTGCACACGCTCGGTGTCGATGGTGGATACACTCAGCAGGACGTGATAGATGTCGCACGTGCTCTGACTGGATGGACCATTCGCCCGCCCGCGATAGGTGGTGGCTTCGTGTTCAGGCCGGAGATGCATGACGCCGGCGAAAAGACCGTACTCGGACGGAAGCTGCGTAGCGGCCGTGGAATAGAGGACGGCCAGGAGGTACTCGATATCGTTGCGCGCCATCCGTCCACTGCGCGATACATCGCACGAAAGCTTGCGACCAGATTCGTCTCCGACTCGCCACCGCAGGCGCTTGTCGATCGCGCGGCGCAGGTGTTCCTGCGCACCGATGGCGATATACGAGAGGTGGTGCGCACGCTAGTCATGTCGAACGAGTTCTATTCGACTGCCGCATATCGCAGCAAGGTCAAGTCACCGTTCGAGGTTGTGGTGAGCGCTTTGCGCGCAATGAACGCGGTCCCCGATGAAACACCGCGCACAGCGCAAGCAATAGCGTTCCTCGGGCAGCCGATCTACGGCCATCAGGCGCCGAACGGATATCCAGAAACCGGCGAAGCGTGGATGAATGCGGGGGCGATTCTGAACAGGATCAATTTTGGAATCTCTGCCGCGTCGAATCGGATTCCTGGTGCTGATGTCAACGCTATTCCGACGCTTGCCGCGTTGAGTGATGCGCCACGCGAGAAGCAGGTCGATGCGGTCGCCTCACTGTTGCTCGGCGGATCGATATCCCCGGAGACGAGGGCTGTTCTCATCTCTGGAGAAAACCCACTGCTTTCACGGGCGGATGAAGGGACTATGGGACGACGGCAGACTCAGTTGACTGGCATCGCTCAAGTGGTAGGACTTGCGCTGGGTTCACCCGAATTTCAGCGACGCTGAGGGGATAGATAGATGGAGAGAAGAGCATTCGTCAAATCGGGCGCGCTGGCGCTCGTGACGCTTGGCATCAGCCCGGGGTTTCTTCGCCGCACGGCGTTCGGCGCGGAGCTCGTCAGGGCGCCGAAGGGAAAAATCCTGATCTGCCTCTTTCAGCGCGGTGCAGCCGATGCGCTGAACATGATCGTGCCGCATGGCGAGAAGGCGTACTACACGATGCGTCCTTCGATTGCGATCCCGCGGCCAACAAGATCCGGGCGATCGGTATCAGGTGACGCTGCAATCGATCTCGATGGATTCTTCGGTCTTCATCCATCGCTTGCGCCATTCAAGCCGTTGTATGATCGCGGCATGCTTGCACCCGTTCACGCAGTCGGCAGTCCCAGTGCTACCCGCTCCCATTTCGATGCGCAGGACTACATGGAATCGGGAACACCCGATGTCAAAGGCACTACCGACGGATGGCTGAACAGATATCTCGCGGTGAAGGGCACGTGCGATGAGTGCAGGGTTTCGCCATTCCGGGCAGTGACTCTTACGCCGCAGACGCCGCGCATCATGGAAGGAAAAAACGAAGTGGTCGCGATGAACAATCTCGATCAGTTCACTGTGCGGACATCGGGCTCTCAGGCCGACAGACTCGAGGCATTGTATCGAACGGGATCCGCGGATCTCGTTCATGGAACGGGCGCCGAGATGTTCGAGGCCATGAAGATGTTGAAGGTAGCTGATCCCAGACAGTATCAGCCGCGAAATGGCGCGGCGTATCCGCGCTCACAGTTCGGGCAGCGGCTCCTGCAGATCGCGCAGCTCCTTAAGGCCGACGTGGGAATGGAGATAGCGTTTGCTGACGTCGGAGGCTGGGACA
>JAYUWU010000003.1:0-6007 GCA_043753365.1 Gemmatimonadaceae bacterium
GATGCTGGATTGTCACGTATGGATTCCGGATTTCGGGCCTCACTTTTTTGGGTTTACGGCGAACGACCCACGGTACGCATCTCTCGTGGGTCGCACGCAGCAGGGGCATTCGCGTAGTTCCAACAAAAAAGGCTCAGCCTTCCTGATCTGACAGGCATCGCTTGCCGCGCCGGTTGACCTTCAAAAACTCCTGGCACCTCAAAACCTCCTTTCCCCGTGTACCTCCCGGCACTGTCCATACATCGACCTGGTGGAACCACGCAGGGAAAGGAGGTTTTGAAGTGCCAGGAGTTATCGAAGGGATTCGGGATTGTCACGGGACGGATTCCGGATTTCGGGCTTCGGGCTTCGTCCTCGCGACACTCACCCCACTCCTTTCCGGCAGTTCCGCAGTCCCGCAGTCCCGCCCTACTCTCCGGACGAGGACGATGCGCTGGGAAAGACCGCTGACAACATCTGCGACGCAGCACGGTCCGCATAGCGAAGAACCTTGCCGGAATAGGTGTGGCACCGCGGCGTATTCGTCCCGCGAACGCAGCCGTTGTAGCGAAGTAGCGCCCGTTCGAGATTAGGCGACCGCTTCACGAAATCCTCGAGGATGGCGGTTCCATAGCAGATGTTCGAATCGATGTCGGTCAGATCCCGCGAGGGGCACTGCTTCCACTTCCCTGCGTGAAACGGCATGACCTGCATGAGGCCGCGCGCGCTCACATTGCTGCGGGCGTGAACGTCGAACTTTGCATTCTCGGCGATGAGAAGTCCGATCAGGAGTGCAGGGTCGAGGTCGCGCTTGCCGCCCTCCCTGATGAGCGCCGTAGCGATCTTGTTGGCGTGAACCGTATCCTTTGTATAGCGGCGGATCACGCTGCTGACCCTGAATACCTGCTCGCTGACGGGAAGCGGCGCGACGACCATCGCGGCCGGCAACTGAAACAGGCTGCCGGGCTTCACGTACTTGGGCTTTTGCTGGTTCAGAGTCCAGATCGTTCCTGAGACCAGGAAGATGGTCGCAACGACACCCTTGCCAACAGCTCGCACATTGCGCTGCCACGGCTTGAGCGGCGGCCGCTCGACACGGCGCCGGCGCACTCGGGTATAGACGTTGCCGCCCGTGTTTCTGCGGTCGTCAGGAAACTGTTCTGGTTCTGAGTTTGCTGATCGATCCGGTGAATCGGACGTATGCATGGACCTATCCTCTGCACCCTGTATGCCACCAACCGGTATGGAGTTTGCCCTCGTTGGCACGCATCTTATGGCGTAACGGGGCGGCGGTGCAAAGCCGCCTTTTTACTACCCCGAAAACCTTTTAATATTTGTGATATCCCTTACGAATTTCTGCCCACTAAATGAGAGAATCTGAAGGAATTTACCGGCTGGGCCGGTTCGTAAAGCGCACGCTGATCGGATTCGTGCTCGTTGTAGTGGGGCTCACGGTGTTCGGCTACGCGGTGTTCATGCGACACGTCGATGCGCGCGGGGCCTGGACTGCCGCAGCCCGTGAGCTCAATGGCGGAATGCTCCACTACGGCGAGAGGGTGGAAGTGTTCGCCAAGGCGTTCAAGCGGAGGCCGACAGACTACTATCGCGCCTCGAACGGACTTCTCGTCGCGACCAACGAACGGGTGATTTTCATCGGAATCGCGCCGAGCGACAAGCTCGACAACGTCGATGCGCCGGCGACGATTCTCCAGTATGAGTTCCCGAACGACACCATGCTCACGCTGAAGAAAAAGCGACTCTACTTCCTGACTGCTGCAGGCGTGCGGGTAGCGCACCCGAATTCTGCGTCGCAGGACTTCGCGGCTTCGCCCGGCGATGAGGAGTCGCTGAAAAAGCTCGCCGATCACGTGAGCCGGCGTCTCGATGCGCTGAGAGTGGAAGCGATCAGGGAACGGCGCATCCGTGCCGGCATCGCGGCGTTGATCGACCAGCAGATCACCTATGTGGTAAGGAGAGGCGACGCAATCTCCAGCATCGCATCGAAGTTCGACACGACGCCCGAGAAGATCAGGGAGTGGAACAACATCGTCGGCGATCGCGTTCGCATCGGAGACACGGTGATCGTCAAAGCAAAAGGGCCGCGGCAAGCGCCGGAGCCCGCTGCTGCACCGCGGCGGTAACTAAACCTGGAGCCGGTAACCGGCCTTCCAGACCGTGAGAATGTGCTTCGGCGTCGACGGATCGTCCTCGAGCTTGCGCCGAAGCTCAGCAATATGGATGTCGACAGTACGGGTCATTACTTCGGCCTGGTGCCCCCAGACCTCCTTCAATAACTCGAGCCGCGATGCCACCGCACCGCGGCGGCGGACCAGCGCAAGGAGCAGGTCGAACTCTTTCGGCGTGAGAGCGATCTCTGCATTGCCTTTCTTGACGTTTCTTGCGCGAGTGTCGATCGACACCAAGTCGAACTGCTCGACATCCGGCTCACCATTCGCCTTTTCCCCTCCCTTCGCGCGACGGAGGATAGCCTGCACCCTGGCAAGAAGCTCCGAGAGGCTGAATGGCTTCGTAACGTAGTCGTCGGCTCCGAGCCGGAAGCCGAACACCTTGTCAGCCTCTTCACCTCGTGCGGTAAGGATGAGGACCGGCATGTTCTTCCCTTCAGCGCGAAGCTTCTTGAGAATCGTGTACCCGTCGATTCCCGGAAGCATCAAGTCGAGAACGATGAGATCCGGATTTCCATTTTTTGCGAGCTCGAATCCTTTCGTTCCATCTTCCGCGGCCGCGACCTCGTAGCCCTCCGACTCGAGGCTCCGGGTCAGGCCGAAAGCGAGGTTCGCATTGTCTTCGATGACGAGAACCTTTGTCATGTGCCCACCTCCATTGATTCGCGCCTGACTCCGGCGGACTGAGAAACGCGCTGCTCCCGCACGCGCGGGAACTCGATTACGAATCGGGCCCCACCGCCCGGCGCATCTTCCACCCACGTCCTGCCGTCGTGCGGTCGCACGAGCTCGCGCACTATCGACAGACCGATGCCGCTCCCGCCGGCAGCAGACTCCGTGTCGCGCGTGAGCCTCACATACGGATCCCAGATCTTCTCGCGATCGCCCCGGGGAACTCCCGGACCCTTGTCGTCGACTGTAATGGTCACCTTGTCGTCGGTGCCGGTGAGAGAAACGTTCACCGTCTGTCCAAGCGGCCCGTACTTCACAGCGTTGTCGAGCAGGTTGAGTACGACCTGTCTCAGAGCTCTCGGGTCAACTCGCGCTACCAGGCCCGGCTCGATCGTCGACCTGATTTTTGCGCGGCGAACTCGTGCGAGCGGGGCAAAAGCATCGATCGCGCCCTCCATCTCCACGTCCATTGCCAGCGGCTCCGGCATCGCAGTGCTTCGGCCATGCTCGGATCTCGCAAAGGCAAGAACGTTCTCGACCAGATACGTAAGACGCTGCGCTTCTTCGTCGATGATGCTGAAGGAACGCTCGCGCTCCTGGTCGGATCTCAGCTGCCCGTTTCGCAACAATTCAGCGAACAGTCGTATCTGCGCCAGCGGTGTTCTCAGCTCGTGTGACACGCCGGAAACGAAGTCGACTCTCAGCTGAGCCAGCTGCTGCTGGCGTCTCAGCTGGATGACCGCCGCGACAACAAGTCCTGCTGTAAGTGCAAACAGCGACGCAAGCACAGGCAGGCGTGACCTCGGTAATCCGCCGACGACGAGCTGCGACGCGATTTCCTTTCGCAGCGAAACGCCAAGCCTCAAGCGCCCGAACCTGTCATCGAGCGTATCGACCACCGTGAAGCCCCTGTCGAACGGCGATCCCATCGACGCGAAAACCTGGCCTCCCATCGGGGCCCATGATTTTACCGAGAGCACCGAATCCCGCGGCACGTTGTGAAGCAGGGACGGTGGCAGAAGCGGTGTACGAACGAGAACTGAATCAAAGAGCGGCTGCACGAAGGCGCGCGCATCGGTCTCGAAACCATATGTCACGAGAAGTCGACCATCATAGTCACGCGACAGAACGTAGCACACGATGCGCAGCTTTCCGTCGACGCTGTCGACGGTTGCGATGTATGAGTCGTTGCTGACGATGATGCCGAGGAGGCTCGCAGGATTTCTGTCGGCCGAGCCGAATGCCTGCGTACGAATCGGTGGCGTCCCGAATCGCGATGGCGAGCTGAGCACAGTGTCGCGAACCCAGTTGAGCACTGCGGGGGACGGTTGCTCGCCGGCAATCGTCATCGAGCTGTCGCGCCAGTCGAGCCGGAAATAGAACCTGATTCCCTCGAGATACTTCGCGGGCGCGGGTGGCTGCAGCGACGCCGACATGAATTCCTGCGGCGACGGCCACGCCTCCGGCTTTGCCGGGTCGACTCGTGTAAGCGGCACGATGAAGGTCGAGATCATCGCGCTCAGCATTTCCTGGCCGGCCTGCTGATTCATCTGCCAGGCGGCAAATGATGCGTAGTCGCTGAGCGCGCTCTCCGCCGCTGCGCGGTGCGACCGCTCAGCGTCAAGTGCCTGCCAGCCCAGAATCCCGGTGAGAATCAGCGCAAATGCGAGCAGCGTGACGAGCGCCGCTGACCGGGACCGCCTGATAGCTCTTCCCTGCTTCAATTGAATGCTGGCTCCACCGTCAGTCGTAATGAAAGTGTGAGGCAGGAATATAGGTCGCCCCATCCAGACGCAGAGTCTGGATGGGGTATCGTCATAGTAAGAAAAATGTAAAGCCGGACGTCAGCCCTCGTCCTCCTCGCCGCCGAAGCCAGTCTCGGCAGGAATGTCGCCGATCCGTTCGACTCGGACGACCCGCTTCATCACGTTGCCCCCGACTGTAATCGTCACGAGATACTCGCCTTCAGCTACGACCGGCCCGTTTCGGCCGCCTCTGCCGCGACCGCCACCCCCGCCGCCGGCTGGCTGGCCCACCGGGGCTTCGGCAGGACGGAGATTGACTTCACCCGAATCTGCAGATGGTCCTCTTTCGCGTCTGGGCCCGCTCGCGGTTGTGTCGGTGCCGCGTCCCGCGCGCGCGGAGTCGGCTCGCTGCCGGCGGACGCGCTCAGCGTTGACACTGTCTCGAACGCCCGCAGGACCCAGTGGGCGCGGCATTCCACGAAGATCCCAGACCACCCTGTTCATTCCGACGAGCGTGGTGCCGTTCAGCCTCCGCACGACATCACCGCTCACGTCGGTGATCACGATCCGCGCAGTATCCGACGGCGCTGCCGCCGCGAGTCGATAGTCGAGCGTTGCGCCATACGCAGGATTGTCAGTGACATAGATCTTGTTGCCGTTCCACTCCTGCGTCGTGCGCTGCGCATAGGCGAACGCGACGCCCGGCTGGAAGAAATGCGCACGCTGCGACATGACGCTGTCCGCGAGCTGTTCCAGGGGAGCAATGTCCACAACCCAGATCGAGCGCCCGTGTGTGGCAGCGATCAACTCACGGTCGCGGGGATGAATTTTGAGATCGTGAATCGGCACCGTCGGCATTCCATTCATGAAGCGCTGCCATGATGCACCGCGATCTGTCGACACGTAAGCAGCGACGTCGGTACCGACAAAGAGCAGATTGCGATTGTACGGATCTTCACGGACTACGTGGATGAAATCCGGGCCGCCGGTTGGAAGATTCGCCGCGATGGAGCGGAATGTCTTCCCCATGTCGTTCGACACGTAAAGGTACGGCTTGAAGTCTCCGTCACGGTGCGCGTCGAACGAGACGTACACCGTCGATGTATCGAACCCTGAGGCTTCGACACGGCTGACGTAGGCTCTCGCCGGAACACCGGGGAATCGCTTCGTCACGTTGGTCCACGAGCCTCCGTCGTTTGTCGAACCCCAGACGTTGCCGTCGTCGGTGCCCGCCCAGAGAATCCCGGGGCGAACCGGTGACTCAGCGATTGTCGTCAAGGTCCCGTAGGTCTCTGCCCCGGTCGCGTCGAGAGTGATACCGCCAGTCGTCTTCGTGCTGACCCTGATGCGCATGGAATCTGCGGTCGACAGGTCTGGCGAGATGGGATAGAAGTGGTCGCCTCTGTCCGATGACTTGAGCAGCTT
>JAYUWU010000004.1:0-6000 GCA_043753365.1 Gemmatimonadaceae bacterium
TTGCCATCAACAGTAATTGTATCCGTGTCGAGATCGACGCTTTGACCGGTGACGGCGACAACCCCGTTTATCAGCACTCGGCCGGATGCAACGAGTTCCTCGGCGCGGCGCCGCGAAGCGACGCCCGCGCGAGCGAGCGCTCGCTGAATCCGCATCGTCTCCGCCATCAGCCCGGCACGCCAGCGTAAGGTGAGTCCGCAACGTCGACTGCCTCAGGAGGTGGCGCATTCGGATCACGCAGCGCGATCGCAAGCTCATCGGCTCGCGGAAGTTCTCCCAGATGTCTGAGAGCAAAGTGCTCGAGAAATCGGGGGGTCGTTCCATAAAGAAGCGGGCGCCCCATGCCCTCTCCTCGCCCGACCACTTCGATCAGCTCGCGCTCATGAAGCGACTTGAGCATCTGGCCGCAGCCGACGCCGCGAATCTCCTCGATTTCCGCGCGCCCGATTGGCTGCCTGTACGCAACTATCGCAAGCGTCTCGAGCGCCGGCGCTGACAACCGCTGCGGCCTCGCAGCAAGCTGCGCGCGCTCAATCGTTTCGGTGAACTCGGGCCGGGTCAATATCTGCCAACCACCAGCAACCTCGATCAGCTCGACGCCGTGGCCGTCTTCATCGTAGTGTCGGCGGAGGTCGGAGAGCGCCGAGACGACATCATCTTCAGTCGTCTCGCCGTCGGAGGCCATTGCCTTGAGGTCGGTCAGCATCACGGGGTGCGCGCTCGAAAAGAGCGCGGCTTCAAGCAGCTTCGCTAGCGCTATCACTTGTTATCTCGACTGATGCGAACGGTCGCGCCTGGACGACCTTGAGTTCGCCGCTCTTGGCCATCTCGAGCAGCGCGAGGAGTACAGAAAGAACCTGCCACGGCTCGGCGTCCTGCTTGATCACGTCTCCCCACTTTGCGCTGGCGCGAAGCGCGAGCACTGCCCTCACCGTCGCCATTGCACCGTCGACGTCGAGAGCGCGTGGAACCACGTCGTGAACAGTTGGCTTCTTCGCAACTCTCAGAACTCGGTCGACCGCGGCAAACAATTCGGGAAGCGACAGCGAAAGCGCAGCCGCAGCGGGTGCCGGCGAGGAGAAATTTTGCGGCAGGTACGCGCGGGCAAAACGATTGCGCCGCTCGTCGCTTCTCTTCTCGAGGATGTCGACGACCTCGCGCACCTGCTGATACTCGAGCAGCCTTCTAACGAGCTCCGCGCGGGGGTCTTCCCACGCTTCATCACCATCGCGCCTGGGCAGCAGCATCTGCGCCTTGATACGAACGAGGCGCGCAGCCATCTCGAGATAGTCAGCCGCCTCGTCGAGCTGCAGTGTCTTGATGCGTTCGAGAAACTGTTCGGCAATGCGCGCAACCGGGATGTCCTGGATGTCGATCTGCTCATCGCGGATCAGAGAGAGCAGCAAATCGAGCGGGCCGGAGAACTGCGTCAGCTCGACAACGAAAACCTCACCCTCGCGCAATGGTATCGATGTCACATCGTCCACTGGTTAGGGAGCAGAAACGGGGCGACGGCACCCTGAAGCGCGCGGATAAGCGCGAAGGCAGGAGTGAACCAGAGCATGAGCAGCGGACGACCGAATGAGATGAGCAGGAACAGCAATATCAACCCATACCTGCCGAGCGACTGGTACTGCAGGCTCCACGCGGGCGGCAGGAGGTATTTCATGACGTGCGATCCGTCGAGCGGCGGCAACGGAATCAGGTTGAACGAGGCTAGAATCACGTTCAGCTGAATGCCGAACACGAGCATCAGCTGAAATATCGACGCCGGAACCGCCAGAGCTTCAGACAGCGAACCGATCATGTAAACCAGCATTATGACGGGCACACAAAGAACGGCAATGACGAGATTAGTCGTGACTCCTGCGAGAGAGACGATGATGTCTCCCTTTTTGAAGTTCCTGTAGTTTCGGGGATTGACCGGGACTGGCTTCGCACCGCCGAAAATCGGCGCGTTCGCCACAAAAAGCAGAAGCGGCAGTATGATCGTCATGAACGGATCGATGTGCTTTGCCGGGTTCCACGTCAGCCTGCCGAGCTGGTATGCGGTTGCGTCACCGTTTCTCAGCGCGGCATAGCCGTGCGCGTACTCATGGGCGACCATTGAGAACAGCAGCACGGGCGCGATGAGGATGAAGCTCTGGACGTTGCTCAAATTTCAGGGTGTGAGTTGGCGAGAGAGTAACTTACCGGAGCGGGTCGTTCACGGGGAGGCGCAGGACGCTGTTCTGACGTACTCGATTGGTGGATTGAGGACCGTGCGAATCCAGGACTCACAGCAATCGACGATCGACGACTTAGTGCGGACCACTGACAAATGCGGAGAACGGGCCCGTAGCTAGTTCGCAGTCCGCACTAAGTCGTCGATCGTCGATTGCTGTGAGTCCTGGATTCGTACGGTCCTCAATCCGCGGTCGCCCCGACCCAGAACGCGAGAACGGGTGGGCTGCCAGGTTGACGCTGGGGCCCGCTTTCGGTAATATTAAAGGCTGTATCCGTGCGGCGTATCATGCGCCAGCACTCAATTTCCAGGGAGATAGAGTCAGTGCCGAATATCGCGTCAGCCAAGAAAAACATGCGCAAGTCGAGAGCAGCGATGGCGCGCAACCGCGCCCAGCGTTCAGCCCTCCGCACAGCGCTCAAGAAGGGTCATGGCGCGACCGAAGCGGGCGACGACACGCTGGTTGCCGTCAAGCTCCTCGACAGAGCTGCCCGCAAGGGACTGATCCACAAGAACACTGCCGCGCGCCACAAGAGCCGCATGGCGAAGAAAACAGTAGCGGCCGGGAAGTAGTCCGCCGGTAGCTGGAAATCAAAACGGGCGCTTTAGCGCCCGTTTTTTTGTGCCCTATCAGGCGAGGTCACATGGTCGCAAGCTCTCCCCCGCAGCGCTCGCAGTACCACTCGGTGGCGTGGTTGGGCGTCCCACATTCGGGGCACTTGAGCGTCTTGGCGCTGTCAGGTCGCGGCGGTTCGGGCTTGGGCCGCGTCGAAATGCCGCCCGGCGGCGTACGAGGCGGACGCGGGCGCGAAGCCGAGGCAGCGGCATCGCTCGCCGCAGCCGCAATTGGATCCAGAGAAAGCCGGCTCTGGTCGATTTGACGACGAGCATCCTCCGGCTTGGCGCTCGACTGTTCCGGTCGCGCGAAGTGCTGGCCTCTGTCGTCAGTGTTCGGCGCCGGTGCTGCACGTTCCGGAGCGACTGCAAGCTCAGCGACCGCTGCCGTAGCGACCGGCTGCGCAAGAACGCCCGGCTCGCGGGTCCGCGAATCGGAATCCGCCTCTTTTTTTGGCTCAGCATCCGCAACAGGAGCCGGTGGCTCGACAGGATGCGGCTCCTGGACGGGCGTGGCTGCCACGGCAGTATCCGCCGCTGCAGCCGATCCTGTGCTCCCCGCCTCGCTCAGTTTCTGAATCGCCCTCAACTCGCTCAGCTGGTTGTCGAGCGACGCCCGGTCGGCCGCGATCTTCTCAAGTTCGCGCTCCGAGTCTCCCTTCAACTGCTCCCACTGCGCTGGCTCGTACTCGCCGACCGCTGCGCGAAGCTCGGCCTCCTGCAGCCCCTCACGCCGCGTGTCCTCTTCGCGGGCAACCTCGACGAGCCTCGACGACAGCGTTGAGATACTCAGCTGCAGCTCCTCGGCGTGACCACCGATGTCCTTTACGACCCGCTCTAGACGCGTCTGATAATCCGCTTTGACACGCTCGAAGACATGCTCGGGCGTGCCTTCGCGACGCGAGTCCAGCGATGTAATCCACTG
This sequence comes from Gemmatimonadaceae bacterium, assembly GCA_043753365.1. Taxonomy (GTDB): domain Bacteria; phylum Gemmatimonadota; class Gemmatimonadetes; order Gemmatimonadales; family Gemmatimonadaceae; genus UBA4720. Next base: position 3,765 of record JAYUWU010000004.1, read on the forward strand.
CTCGTATTGCTGCCGCTCTGCTATGAGGCTGCGGAGCGCATCGAGCGCATTCGTCTTCGCTTTCGTCATTCCTGATTCCCCGATAAAGCGCGGGCAGCCCGCGAGTTCGATGTCGTTCTGTTCGATCTGTAGACCAGCCTGCCACCGACGATTGTGCCAACGGCACGCCCGGTCAATGTCATTCCCGCATACGGCGTATTGCGCCCCTTGCTGTGAAAGTCCGCCGGCTCGACCTGCCATGTCGCTGCTGGATCAAACACGGTTACATCAGCTACTGCACCCTTCGCAAGACTCCCTCCCGGAAGCCCGAACAGCCTCGCCGGCGCACACGACATTTTGTCGACGAGCGTCCGAAAATCAATATGCCCGCTCACCACGAGGTTCGTCACGGAGACGGCGAGGGCGGTCTCCAGCCCAATGATACCGTTCGGTGCGTCGGCGAATTCCCGCTCCTTTTCATCATAATGATGGGGAGCATGATCGGTCGCGATCATGTCGATGGTTCCGTCGCGAACGGCATCGCGAAGCGCTTCCACATCCCTGATAGTTCTGAGAGGCGGATTCATCTTTGCGTTCGTATCGTACGACCGGATTCGATCTTCGGTGAGCGATATGTGGTGCGGGCAGACCTCGGCCGTAACGTTGATGCCCCGCTCCTTGCCCCATCGAATCAGCTCGACTGAGCCGTACGTGCTCATGTGAGCAAGATGTACGTGGCCGCCAGTACGCCGCGCGAGGAGGATGTCCCGAATGACCATTATCTCTTCGGCCTCGGACGGAATCCCCTTGAGCCCGAGGCGCGCGCTGACGATTCCCTCGTTCATCGACCCGCCCTGTGCGAGCGTTGGCTCCTCGCAGTGGTCGATTACAGGAATACCGAAACTTCTCGCATACTCGAGCGCGGTGCGCATCAGCTGCGCACTCACGACGGGTTTTCCGTCGTCGCTCATTGCCACGGCGCCTGCCGCCACCATTTCGCCGAACTCCGCGAGCGTCTCACCGCGCTGCCCGACAGATATCGCGCCAATCACGTGAACCCGCGCAGCGTCAGCGCGCTGCGCCTGGCGCATGATGAATCCAACTGCCGCCTGATTGTCGGTTACGGGATCGGTGTTCGGCATCGCGCACACCGCCGTGAATCCACCAGCTGCCGCAGCGCGCGCTCCGGTCGCGATCGTTTCGACATCCTCTCTGCCCGGCTCGCGCAAATGGCAATGCACATCGATGAATCCGGGCGACACGATATGGCCCTCACAGTCGATTACTTCAGCATCGGTGACCGCTCCGGCCCGCCCAGTGGACGACTCGATGCGACCGTCGACGATTAGTACGTCGCCGACTTCGTCAGTATTCCGGGAAGGGTCGACGACTCGCCCGCCCTTCAGCAGAATCGGCCGTACCGACATCAGCGCGCACCGCCCTTTGCAGCTTCCGCGAGCTCTGGCTTCCCGCCAGCAAGCAAGTACAGCACGGCCATTCTGATTGCCACTCCGTTGGTTACCTGGTGGAGGATCACGCTGTGGGGGCCATCCGCGACGTCAGAGTCGATCTCGACGCCACGGTTCATCGGACCCGGGTGCAGTATCAGAATGTCGCGCGGCGCGCGCTCGAGCCGCTCACGCGTGACTCCGAAGACACGATTGTACTCGCGGCTCGACGGGATGTATCCGCCGGTCATTCGCTCGAACTGCAGCCGCAGGACGTTCAGCGCGTCGGCCCACTCGATTGCTTCCTCGATACGCTCGAATACCGTCACGCCGAACTGCTCGATCGCATTGGGCATGAGCGAGCGCGGCCCGCACACTGCGACCTCGGCACCGACGTGCTTGAGGCCCCATATGTTCGACCGGGCAACACGCGAATGAAGCACGTCGCCGCAGATACACACGCGCTTTCCTTTCAGGTCTCCGAGGCGATCCCGAAGGGTCAGTATGTCGAGCAGCCCCTGGGTCGGGTGCTCGTGTGTTCCATCGCCCGCATTGATGACGTTCGATTCGATTCGCTCCGCAAGAAAATTCGCCGCCCCCGACGCGCCATGCCGGATGACGACCATGTCGATGCGCATCGCCTCGAGATTGCGCGCAGTATCGACGAGCGTTTCGCCCTTCGAGACACTCGACCCTGACGCCGACACGTTCACTGTATCCGCGGACAGTCGCTTCTCGGCAAACTCGAATGAGATGCGCGTGCGGGTCGAGTTCTCGAAAAACAGATTGACGATCGTCGATCCGCGAAG
>JAYUWU010000005.1:0-5992 GCA_043753365.1 Gemmatimonadaceae bacterium
CTCACCCACCGATACATCATCAACTTTGCGCGCGACACTGCGGTGAGCAGAAGCCGGACCCCCGATGATCCGGCCATGCTCACGATAGTATTTTCGCTCGTGTTGATTCTTGCTTCTTACCTCATCCAGTTCACCATTGTGGCGCTGGTGTTCAGCCCTCTATGGGCAACGCTCTTTCTCGCGACGTTACCGCTGAGCGCCTACTGGGCTGCATTCCAGTCGCATCGTCGAGCTACTGCGTAGTATCACTTCGTTTCGAGCCAGTTGATCCCCGTTCCCATATCCACCACCAGAGGAACAGCAAGCTCGGCAGCGTTCTCCATCTCGGCCTTCACCATCGCCATCACTCGATCGAGCTCGTTTGCAGGAGCTTCGAACACGAGCTCATCATGTACCTGGAGCAGCATTCTTGTCCTGAAGTTTCCTTCTGACAGGGCCTTGTCTATTCTGATCATCGCAACTTTGATGAGGTCGGCTGCGGATCCCTGGATCGGTGAGTTCGCCGCAGTTCGCTCCCCGAATGCGCGCATGCTGAAGTTCTTCTCGCGCAGTTCAGGGATATAGCGACGCCTTCCGAAGATAGTCGTCACGTATCCGTGTTGACGGGCAAACTCGACCATTGAGTCCAGATACTGCCTGATGCCGTGAAAACGCTCGAAGTAGCGCGCGATGAAATCCTTTGCCTCTGAATGATCGATCTTCAGCTGCTTCGATAGCGCATGCGCCCCCTGACCGTAGATCGTCGCAAAGTTGATGGTCTTCGCGCGAGCTCGCATCTCTGACGTCACTGACTCGATGGGAACATCAAAGATGATTGCAGCAGTCTGCCGATGAATATCGCCGCCGGCGTTGAAGGCCTCGACGAAAGCAGGGTCCCCTGACAAGTGCGCCAGAAGCCGAAGCTCGATCTGTGAGTAGTCCGCAGCGAGCAGGGTCCAGCCTGGTTGCGGAATGAAACCACGCCTGATGTCGCGGCCGAGCTCCCGCCTGATAGGAATGTTCTGAAGATTCGGATCGCTTGATGAAAGTCGTCCCGTTGCAGCGACAGTCTGATTGAAGGACGTATGAATTCGACCGGTCTTCCTGTTCACCATGGCAGGAAGGGCGTCGAGGTAGGTGTTCTCGAGCTTCGACAGCTCGCGGTACTCCATCAGGAGGCCAGGCAGTGCGTGGCCCGCGTCAGCGAGCTCCTGCAACACCGTAGCATCCGTTGAAGGGCCGGTGCTCGTCTTCTTGAGGACCGGAAGTCCCAGGCGCGTGAATAGAATTTCGCGAAGCTGTGGATTCGAGTTGATGTTGAACTCGGTTCCGGCTGCGGCATATATCTGCTTCTCGACAGCTTCTCTTTCCCGGCGGAAACGCTCTTTCAGGGAATGAAACCAGGGAAGATCTATGTAGATGCCCGTCCATTCGATATTGGCAAGCACGTAGACGAGCGGGATCTCTATGTTCTCGAGCAAGGGCCGCACCGCGGACGAGTCGAGTTGAGGCTCGAATACAGCTTTCATCTGAAGCGCGATGTCCGCCTCCTCACACGAATAATCACGCGCCGATTCAACTGCGCACTGGTCGAACGGAACCGCCGACTTTCCTTTCCCGCACACATCGGTGTATGAGATCATCGAGTGATCGAGAAACTCCAGCGCGAGCACATCGAGTCCGTGTGACCGGCGTCCCGGATCGAGTACGTAGCTGGCGAGCATCGTGTCAAAGTCGAGCCCGCGAAGCTCGATGCCGGCGCGACGCAGAACGAGCACATCGTATTTGGCGTTGTGTGCTGTCTTCTTCACCGTCGGATCTTCGAGAAGATCCCTGAGCGGCTTCATCTCGACTGAGTCGAGCGGCGGAAGATTTCTTACCGGGCCGGTGTTCGTCGCCTGTGAATCGGGTTTTGTCGCTGGCTTCTTCTTTCCACTTCCCGCCCTCGCAAGCGGATCGTCCCCACCGCGAACCAGGCCTCTGTCCTCAGAAGCGTCAGTCGGAGACCTGTCGCCTGCGGCATCGATCAGGAGCTCACCCTGCATTCCTCGCCATTCGACATGGCGCAACGGGAGATACCAGGCCTCACCAGGAGCTGTTGCGATTGCGATGGAAACGAGTGCCGACCGGAGTGCATCCACCTGCAGGGGAGAATCGGCTGCTATCACGGTTTCGGTGTCCAGCGAGATAGCCCCGATTTCGCGCGCCTTCTTCACTAGCTCGAGCAGCTTGTCGGCCGTGTCCACCGTCGTGTACGAAACCGGGGCATTTACCGGCTCGAGCCGTTCGGCAGACGTAGCCACATCTCCCGCGGAGACAGACGAAACAGGCGCAGCTGATACGGCCGTTGCAGCACTTTTTGCAAGCGCGTGAAACTCGAGCTCGACGAAGAGGTCGCGAAGCCGCGCGTGATCAGGCTCCTGGATGCGCGATCGTTCCGGATCGAAGGAAACGTCCAGATCGTCGCGTATTGTTACTAATTCCTTGGAGAGACGTGCGTTGTCGGCATACTGGAGAAGCGCTTCACGTGGCCGCTTCTTGGTGAGCTCACTGGCGTGAGCCAGGATGTTCTCGAGGTCGCCGTACTGTGCAACCAGTTCACACGCGGTTTTGTCTCCTATTCCCTTTACGCCCGGAACGTTATCTGAAGAGTCGCCGACGAGAGCGAGGTAGTCCGTGACGTGTTTCGGTGGAACGCCCAGTCGCTCGCTCGCGTTCTCGACGCCGACCCAATGTTCTTCCACACCAGCCGGGCCACCTCTGCCAGGATTCAGAAGCCAGACACCGGGACGAACGAGCTGTTGAAAATCCTTATCGCCGGAAACCACCACGACGTTGACGTCCTGTTCCAGCGCCTTGACCACCAGCGTACCGATGACGTCGTCCGCCTCGTAACCAGGCAGCGTTACGATCGGGATTCGAAAGCCCTCGAGAAGCTCGCAGATCCGGATCATGCCCCGATCGAAGTCTGCCTGTAGCTCTTCAGTGAGCTTCTCTCTCGTCGCCTTGTACGCCGGGTATTTCTCGTGTCGGAACGACAGTCCAGAATCATGAACCCACACGAGATAATCAGGCTTGTGTTTGTCGAGCAGTCGTTGAACAAAGCTGGATATTCCCCAGACTGCTGAGGTGTTCTCGCCCTTGCTGGTTGTAAGCGGGCGGGAGATGAGCGCGTAGAACGCGCGATAGATCAGCGCGTAGCCGTCGATGACGAACAGGCGAGGCGATTTCGGAAGCTGCATTACTCAATATAAGAGCGCCCCTGTCCGCTCACGCGTGGCAGGGGCGCCGGGTTTTCGGGACCCTGGTCTGGTTCAGGCTGTTGCGTGCACGTTGGCCGCGTGGAGCCCTTTGTTTCCAGCCTCGATCTCGAACTCTACCTGCTGGCCCTCAGCAAGCGTCTTGAAGCCGTCCATGGTGATCGCCGAAAAGTGGACGAAAACATCCTCTCCTCCTTCCTGCTCGATGAAGCCATAACCCTTGGCATCATTGAACCACTTTACCTTTCCCCTGGCCATGTGTGCTGCCTCCGCCGTTGATTCGGGTGCGGCGCCTATATAGGAAAGATGATGATTGTTGTCAAGTCGCTAATTAATCAGTATCAATGAACCAGTAGACGTGCGTTTATGTTCTGGAACTCTGTCTCACTGGCAGGGGTCATCCGCCATCTGCCCGATCCTGAATCGTCATAGAATACAAGCCTGACGCGGTATTGTCCGTATTCCCAGAACTGGAGCCGGCCGCGTTGCGAGATCGAGGTTCGCGAGATCGCGCTGTTGGTATTCTGCTCGTAGAGCTGATCGGGTTCGCCAAGAATCACGTATACACGCGCCCGGTCCGAGAGCCATCCGCCGCGGCTGCCTGGCCCATCGTCGCGAAACCTCAGCGACGCCTGCTGCAGGCGGGAGAAGTAGGTCTGCAGCCCTTCGTGCTCAGGGGTGGCAGGTGAGGGGTCGCTGGACCTTAAGAACGCCGCCCACGCCCTTCCGCGTTCGTCGACCTTGGCGTCACGAAGCGCGCGCAGCCGTTCCGGGGATACGTAATACCGCAGTTGATTGAGCAGTTCCTCATAGGACACCAGCGGAATGTCACTGCCGAAACTCACAAAAACTGGCGTCCGGACCGTGTCTGTCGCATCCGCGCGGGTGAACGTGACGTTCGCGATGCCGATACCTACTCGCGTGATGGGAATCGTCACCGCTCCCGAGAGCAACGCTCCACTCCGCTGAAGGATGGTAGTGTCACGAAAGGTTACGGCACCTCGATCGTTCTGGACGACAAAATCAACAGGCAGCGAAGCCTGCTGGCCGTAGGCCTCCAGATAGACGGAGATCGTGCTGTCACGCCCGAAGACCGCGCTCGAGCGTGGACTGGCAAGCAGGCGAGGGACAGAGTCGAGCGTAGAACGCCGGGTCGCCTCATAGACCAGAAGCGGAGTCGAGAGCGCACCCTGAGTCAGGCGCGGAATCGTAATGGCGCCCTCCTGAGTAGCGCTCCTGTTGCTCGCGACGTCCCTGACCATGAACGACACCGTGTATTCACCGGGTCGTATCTTGAAGTGCGTCTGGAAGATCACGCTTTCGTCGGTTCTGTTCACTTCCTTGAAGCTCGCGACACGCACGATCTCCATACTCTGGTGGAGCTTCACCTCCGTCGGGCCCTGGGCAACTCGAACCCGCACCTCATACGGGGCACGATATGTGTCGCCATCCCGGACAAAGCTGAGCATCCGATTGGGAATCGAGATACTGGCCAGCATCATCGTGCTGTCGGGAGATCGTGTCGCGAAGTAGCCGATCTTGCCCACGTAGGCGAGTGGACTGCCCGTCGCTATGAGGCCCATCTGGTTGTAGATGATACTCGGGTCCCGCGGTTGCTCACCGGAACCTCCACTTACGACCGGGGAGGGCAGTGAGCCCGGTGACTCGCCACCGGAACGCTGTCGCGAGCAGGCGCCAACCGTAATAATCAGGAGGCCAGCAAGGATGGTCTTTTGAAACATGTAGGCGTGCATCGGTGATTTACCCTATCCACAGAAATGGGTTTCTGTTACTTTCGCCCGCGTGTCTCATCAGAGTTTGATCGGCTCTAAGATAGCCGGGTATACCATTCAGAGTGAGGTTGGTGAGGGCGGTACATCGGCAGTGTACAAGGCTCATCATTCGAGCCATGGCACTGTAGCTCTCAAGGTTCTTCGTGAAAAGCTTCGGCATGACAAGACGGCTGTCGCGCGTTTCGTCAGGGAAGCACAGTACGGAACCCGTGTCCAGCACCCCAACGTCGTTCGTACGATAGAGATCGGTCAGTCTGAGACCGGGCTCCATTTTCTCGCGATTGAATGGGCCGGCGGCGAGCTTCTCGAGAAGTACGCCCGTCAGCATGCTCCGCTTCCCGCTCAAGAAACTGCGTCGATCATCGTACAGATCGGCGCGGCGGTTCAGGCTGCCCACACTGCCAACATCATTCATCGCGATCTCAAGCCTGAGAACGTGATGTACGATCCCGCAACCCACCAGGTAAAGCTCCTCGACTTCGGCATTGCGACCGATGTACAGCAGCCAGCTGATGAGCGCCTTACGCGCGCCGGGTTTTTTGTTGGATCACTGATGTACATAGCGCCCGAGGCATTGTCCGGTGAGATCGTAACTCCGGCAGCAGACCAATACAGCCTCGCTACAATCGCCTACTATCTCCTCACGAGAGCCCTGCCATATACCGCGAAGGCCCCTCGTGAGATGTTTACACAATTGTTGACCCTTCCCCCTATTCCCCTTAATCAGGCGAAAGAGAGGCTCAACTTCTCACCAGCCCTGGAGAGAGTGGTAATGAAGGCGCTCACAAAGGAGCCTTCGAACCGTTACGCAGATGTCATGGCGTTTGCGACAGCTTTTCAGGCAGCTGTAGCGACGCCGGCAGAAGCAGCAGAAGCAGCAGAAGCAGCAGGAGCGCCGGAAGACACAGCGGGCGGAGATACCGGGATTCTAGCCAGAATGCGAGGCATTCTGCGCGGCCG
>JAYUWU010000006.1:0-5926 GCA_043753365.1 Gemmatimonadaceae bacterium
TGCGGATTCAGACCGATGCCGGGCTCATTCACGCCAGAATGGTTGACGGCCGGCCTCAAATCGACCTGTCGGTAGTGACCGAGGTCGCACCGGAACTGGCGTCGATTCCCAGGCTGGACCGCGAGGAGCGACTGGGTTTCGTTCGCGCAGGGGTGCCACACGTGGTGATCGTCGACGAGGATGTGCAGACCGCGGACATCGTGGGCCGAGGTTCGAGCATCCGGCGGGATCGATCCCTGAAGGATGGGGCAAACGTCAATTTTCTTTCGCGAAACGACTGGGGGTGGGGCATCCGGACGTATGAGCGCGGCGTCGAAGGAGAGACGTTGGCCTGTGGAACTGGTGCGGTCGCATCTGGAATTCTGCTGACAGAATGGGGCTTGGGAAGTGAGCCAGTCAGCCTCCGGACGAGATCTGGAAAGACTCTCGAAGTGACCGTGAAAAGGTCAGCTGACGGTTGGCATCCGTCGCTCCGCGGCAGCGCCGAGATCGTTTTTACCGGCGAATTACGCGAGCTGATGGCGTAACTGCTGTCGCGAGTGGCGACACCGGCGGGCGGACTAAGCCTCGGGAGTGGGAATTTCCAACGGGACTCACGTACCGCCTCAGATACCGGCTCCTAAATGCCTGCAGTTAAATGGTTTAAACCTGTAACAACCGGGAGGAGGGATCGTGTTCTCCACATTTCTCCACCTTCTGTAGTTTACATAACATATATTATACGTACTCTTCTTTGGCCATGAAGCAGCTCCGGTGGCGCGTTGGCGTCGCCATTCCCTTGCGCGCCCGGACCAGACAACAAAAAGAGGCAGACTCCGATTGGAAGTCTGGCCCCCCTCTGTCTTGAAACTGCGCGGGCTAATCAGGTCGTTGGCTGCGCCGCCGAGTCGAGTTCGCCGAGGCGGACCCTCGCCTCACCAGCGACCGTACCCTTGGAGTCGGCGCCAAGCTTTGTCCAAAGGGCGCGTGCCTTCGTCGTGTCCGCCCCATTAAGGTATGCGCTGGCGGCGAGCGCCTCGTAGCGTTGGCGATCGGGATCGAACCGGGCAGCTTCAGCGGCCTTTTCATAATGCTCCGCCGCTTCCTTGTGCTTCTTGAGTTGTTCTAGCCCTGAGGCCAGAACCAGGTGCACCGACGAACCGAACTCGCCGGCTCCGCCTTCCGCCTTTTTGAGCTCGTCTATCCCTTCCTGGACCTTGCCCTGATCGTAGAGGACCTGAGCCAGAAGAAGCCGGCCACCGACCGACGACTTCGTGCCGTCGTATCGCGTGATCATCTTCTTCAGGTCCGACTCCGCCAGCGGAAGATTCCCGGATGCGAGCGAGCGCTGCGCTTCGAAATAAGCCTTCTCCGCGCGCTGTGCCTTGAGCTCCTGAGACTGGTTATAGAACCATCCGCCGGCCGCGAGAATGACCACCGCGGCCGCTCCCCAGCCAACCTTCTTGCTGTGAAGCTGGAACCAGTCCATCAGGTTGTCTGCGCGCTCGGAAGTTGAAAACGGCGATGTCATTTTTGGATTGTGAAGGATTGTCGTAATAGGGCTACGGAAAACTACCCTCCCGGACGTCAAAAGGCAGTTTTGCGCCTGGCTGGTGTTGCCAAGAAAAAACAAGTGCCCCCGGGGTGACTCGAACACCCGGCCAACGGTTTAGGAAACCGCTGCTCTATCCACCTGAGCTACGGGGGCAGCCTCCTAAGATAAACCGCTGCCCCCGGTCTCTTCCACCGGCGGCACCGGTTTGTTCTGGCGATTCAAGCGGAATACCGGAGCCGATCGGCTCAATCTGACCGTTCGGCGACTCTCATCGATCAGCGATAGTTCCCTGTCGAGATTCCGCCTCCCGCCTTCATGATGATGAATGGGAACTCGAGCGCTTCTGCATCGATCGGATCGAGATCTTGGACCGCGGTCACATCCGCGCCATCGGGACCGCGCAGAAGCACGCGACGAAACTCGTCAAGCTTATCCTCCCGACCTGATGCCGCAACTTCAACCGAGCCGTCCGGGAGGTTGGTAACCCATCCCGCCAGTTGAAGCCTTCGCGCAGCGACGCGGGTGAACCAGCGGAACCCAACACCCTGAACTCTGCCGACTACATGCAAGTGAGCCGTAGCCAAGTGTCAGCCCCGCAGGCGCAGCATCGCGGCGATCACCGCTGCCATTGCGGCTTCAGGCGGTGAGGAACGAAACTGGTCGATTGGCAGTTCGCCGGACCTGATGCGCTGCGCGATGTCATCGAGAGCAGCAGCAACATCGTCGGGAGTAGGCCCGGAGTCTGCGTCGAGGAACACCGGCCACGGTTCCGGACTCCACGCCTCTTCCGGCGTCATGCGATCGCCTTCTGGACGCCCCAGACTGGCCAGGCTGTCCCACGCGAAAGATTGCCACCCGGTGATCGCCCACCCTTCAGAGTCATGCTCTATCGAAGACCCGATGGAATCCTGCGCGACGTCCGCTGGAAAAGAAGCATCATCCAGATAATCCTCGATTGCCGGCAACTCGTCGAGGAACTGCTCGATCAGCGGATAGTCATCATCTGCAGTCTGATCGCGCGGCGCAGGCTGTGCGAACGGCGCGTACCGAAGAGAAAGACTCTCAGAAGGACGACTCTCCACTATTCCTCCCAACTGTGCTTACCGAGGAGCGGAACGAACCTCACCGGCGCAATCTCCCGGCGTTCCATCTCGTCTCCGCGCTTCGTACAAAGATATAGCACCTGCTCGTCGCGGTCGCCGAGCGGGATGAGCAGCCTCCCGCCATCAGCGAGCTGCTCGATGTATGCCTGCGGAATTTCGGGGGCCGCCGCGCCAACGAGAATCGCGTCGAACGGCGCAAACTGGCGCCACCCGAGCGTGCCGTCGCCGAGCATGAAGGAAATATTGTTAGCGCCCATTTGTTGTAAGACTTCCCGCGCGCGCTCGAGCAACGGAGCAATCCGCTCGATCGAGAACACCTGGGAGGACAGCCGCGATAACAGCGCGGTCTGATATCCCGAGCCAGTCCCGATCTCCAGCACCCGCTCGTTACCGGTCAGCTTGAGTATCTCGAGATATCTCGCGTGGATCGAAGGCTGCGAGATTGTCTGGCCGTTCCCGATCGGAAGCGCGGAATCTTCATACGCGCGGTGACGGACACCGGTGGGAACGAAGAGGTGGCGCGGTGTCGCGTCGATCGCATGCAGCACGGAAAGATCGCGGATTCCCTGTTGCTGCAGGGTTTCCACGAGCCGGCGCCGCGCACCGCGATACTCCTGCGGGTCTACTGTTCCAGCCACCAGGTCTCCGAGTGATCGAGTATTGCATGGTGAGTGACATCGAGGTGCAGTGGCGATACCGAAATGAAGCCGTCCTGAATGGCGCGGAAATCGGAGTTTTCAGGCCCCGACCACTCGATCGAGCCGCCGCCGATCCAGTAAATCGGACGACCCCACGGATCCTGCATCTTCTTGATCGAGTCCGAATAGACGCGGCGCCCCAGTCGTGTAAGCCTCACTCCCTTGATGTCCGCGCCCTTCAGCGGAGGAAGATTCACGTTGAGCAGCGTGTTCGCCGGAAATGATGGCAGCGATGTGAGATGTCTCAGGAGCACTGTCAACGGCTCGATCTGGTCATCGAGCATGCTGACATCGGCGCGCAGGTCGCCGCCGGCGAACGAGATCGCGATCGATGGAATGCCAATGGAAATACCTTCCATCGCAGCCGCAACTGTGCCCGAATACAGGACGTCCTCCCCCATGTTCTGGCCGTGATTGATTCCACTTAAAACGAAGTCTGGACGCTCAGGCATGAGCACCTCACACGCGAGCATCACGCAGTCGGTAGGTGTACCGTCGACTTGCCATCTGCGCTCACCTCGCAGTATCGGCCGAACCGGATGATGGAGTGTCAGCGAATGGCTCGTCGCACTTTGCTCACGGTCGGGGGCGACGACTGTCACTTCGCCCAGTGGCTCGGCAGCAGTCACGAGACACTTGAGGCCGTGAGCGAGTATCCCATCGTCGTTGGTGCAAAGGAGGCGCATCAGTTTCCCTTATTGAAAGGCTTCAGCGGTCGCGGCACGTGCTTGCGGAATGCGCCGGACAGATGCGACCAGAGCACTCCGGTCACGCGCATCGCATCCTGGAATTCCCGGAAATAGCTTTGTGGACCGTAAATCGTTGAGATTGGAACGTTGGTAATCGTAAAGCCGGCGCGCGCCGCACGGATGATGAAATCAGTCTCGAACTCGTAGCGGTCGCCCTCGCCAGTGACCTCGTCGATGACTTCGCGGCGAATTGCCCGGTATCCCGACTGGCTGTCCCTCACCGCACCGCCGGAGATGATTCGCGTCGCCGTTGTCGACACAAGGTTTGCAACACGCCTCTTCCTCGGCATTTGCTCACCGGTCAGGTCCCGCGTACCAATCGATATGTGAGACCGGTCGAGGGCAGCGATCAACGATGGCGCAAACGATGGATCGTGCTGACCATCAGAGTCGATCGTGAGCACCGCGTCGCAATCGACCTCGGCGGCCGCCGCAAAGCCCGCACGAAGAGCGGCACCCTTACCCCGATTTTCCGCGAACTCAATCGTCTTGTCGCACACCGATCTCAACATTGAGCCGGTGCCATCCTCAGAGCCGTCGTTGATGCCGATGACGTGCGACCCGGGCAGGCTCTGTCGCAACCCGCGAACAACCGGCGCGAGCGTTCGCTCCGCGTTGAATGATGGCAACACGACGGCGACCCTGATCATTCCTGCGGGTCTTCACCATCGAGAATCGCAGCTATGGCCCTGAGATCCGATTCGAGGGACTCGACGGTCTGCATGTCCAGCGCGGCTCTCGCAATACTCCGCAGCTCACCGTTCTTCTTGTACTCATCGATTTTCTGTCTCGCGCCGTCGATAGTGTACTTCTCCGTGTAGAGCAGCTGCCGAACGAGCATGATTAGCTCTATCTCGCGCCGCTGGTACACCCTGTTGCCGGAACGGTTCTTCGCAGGATGAAGAAACCGGAACTGACTCTCCCAGTACCGCAGCACATGCGGTTTGAGATCTGTCAGGCCGCACACATCTCCCATCGAGAAGAACTCCCTAACTGGCTCAGCCGCCATCAGTCGCTCTCCGGTCGAAGTTCGCGAGTCATGAGGGCACCGATCGCATCACGCGCCGGCTGCCCCTCGAACAGAACTTTGTGAACGGCATCAACGATCGGCATCTCGACGCCCTCCCGCTTTGCGAGGGCGAACGCGCTTCGCGCCGTCGTCACCCCTTCTGCAACTGTCTCCTTCCCTGCCATCACTGAGTCCAGCGTTCGCCCTCTTCCTACCTCAACACCGACGGCTCTATTCCGGCTCAACGATCCAGTGCATGTAAGCACCAGGTCGCCAAGTCCGGCGAGCCCCGCAAGTGTCGCCGGCTCCGCGCCGAGCTTCACGCCGAGCCTCGTCATTTCCGCGAGTCCCCGAGTGATGAGGGCAGCGCGCGCATTGAACCCCAAACCGAGGCCCTCGGCGATTCCAGTCGCGACGGCCATGACGTTCTTCAGCGACCCGCCGACTTCCACGCCCGTAACATCGGTGTGGGTGTATGCGCGGAAGTGGATCGAACTGAACGCCTGTTGCGCAAACAGCGCGGCGTCAGCCGATGTCGACGCAACCACCACAGCGGTCGGCTGCTGCGCCACGACTTCCACTGCGAAGCTCGGCCCTGACAGCGCAATTACAGTCGAGCCGGCAAGCTCTTCCGACGCGACGTCGGTCATCAGCGAGAGCGAGCCCTGCTCGATTCCCTTTGATGCAACGACCACAGGAGTACCGGGCTTCACAAATTCGCGTGCGCTCTTCGTAATTGTGCGAAGCACGTGCGACGGGGTCGCGAGTGTAATCAGCTCCGCGCCTTCAAGCGTGGCTTCGATCTGGTTGAAGGCGGTGAGCGTATCGGCGAG
>JAYUWU010000007.1:0-5904 GCA_043753365.1 Gemmatimonadaceae bacterium
TTCCCCTATGTGAAGGTAAGAAACACTCAGGAAACCGTCTGGAATGACTTCCAGGGGAGAATCAGTCGGTTCTTCATAGGTAGACCTATTCCCGTTAGATTGGGGTCTAGGAGACGATTCTAGAAGACGAAATATCTTGTCAGGGGTAGGGTAGGGATTTTTCGGGAAGACGGGTGGTTCCACTACATCTTCCACTACATGCCTCAGAATTAGTGGGAGTTTTTGACCCATTTCTCCTATGAAAAACGGCGCCGTGGCCAAGTGGTAAGGCGGCAGACTGCAAATCTGCTATTCGTCGGTTCGATTCCGACCGGCGCCTCTTGTAAGTAGTTGCGATGCAATATCGTCCTAGCATCATCGGCCCCTGGGACGAGATTCCGGGGCGTATGCTCAAGACAGCCCTGTTATTGATTCTGCTTCCGGTGACGTTGCTCGCGCAGGATCCTCCGCCGCGTGCAGGACACGCAATGGCCACCGCAGGACCTGACGGTGGCGTGCTGATGCTCGGCGGCCACATCGACAACACCGCCCGCACCGTCGATACGCTTTGGCGCTGGGACGAAAGCAGGTGGAGCGCTCTCTCGACTACAGGCCCGGGCAATCGCGCCTTGCCTGCCGCTGCATTCGATACGAGACGGAACGTGCTCGTGGTGTATGGTGGAACCGATGTCGCAGGCAACACGACCTTCGGCGAAACGTGGGAGTGGGATGGTCGCAGCTGGCAAAACATGAAGGTTCCGACCCCGGGCTCGAGGGACCATCACGCGATGGTCTACGACGAAGGGCGCGGCGTGGTCGTGATGTATAGCGGCGCAACTACAACGGATTCGCGATTCCGGAACGACACGTGGACGTACGATGGCAAAGGCTGGACTTTGGCCGATACGGTGACTGGACCAGGCGGACTGGTGCATCACTCGATGGCGTACGATGCGAAACGCAGGCGAACGGTTCTTTACGGTGGCATTGGCTCCAACCGCATGCCATCCGATGAAACGTGGGAGTGGGACGGAGCTCGATGGATGCGCATCGATGTCATGGGAAGCGGACCAGGACCCCGTGCCAGGCATCGGATGGCGTACGATGCCGAGCGTGGCGAGACGCTACTGTTCGGCGGCGTTACCGGGGACGCAGACCCACCAGCAGGGTATCTCAACGATGTCTGGGAGTGGGACGGCAGCAACTGGGCTCGAGCCTCCAGCGCAAACATGCGGCTGATGAGCTGAGCGAGGGCGCCAGCCATCGCTTTACAGAAGGCATACAATGCTCAGCGGATGCACCCGTTATCGTCTATGGATCCAATCGGACGACTACCCGAGGTGCCATGCTGGTTGCGAGCGAACAGGCTGCAATTTCGGTAATTGACGACGTAGAACGTTTCGAGATTCTGCGAGCGTCATATCATCGTCATGTATTTCCGCCTCACATGCACGATACATATGCTATCGGCGTGCACGAGGCTGGCCGCAGCCGGGTGTTATATCGCGGCAGTATTCAGACGATTCGCCCAAACGGTGTAATCGTTATCGAGCCCGGAACAGTTCATACCGGTGTACCCGACGACGAAGTGGGTTGGCGCTACCGCATGCTTTACGTGCCAGTCCAGATAGTCGCAGAAGCGTCGGGTACTGACGAACCGTTGCCGCGCTTTCTCAGTTGCTTCTACGAGAATGCCGGGCTTGCCAGTCGCCTGCTTGCAGTGCACCGACAGCTGGAACTTTCCGGGAACGCTGAAAACGCCAGAGCTGACATGCGCTCGGCAATTGCCGACCTGATTCGAATGCATGCTGTTCCTGCCGACGAAACCGCTGCGGGGAGACTTCCCGCCGCAGTGTTCCGCGCGCAGGAATACCTGCACGCGCATTTCTCTGAGACTGTCACTCTTGAAACGCTCGCAAAAGTGTCGGGGCTAAGTGCGTTTCAGCTGATCCGCGTCTTCCGGCGCTTTCTTGGGCTGCCTCCATATATGTATCTGGAGCAGATCCGTATTGACCGGGCGCGCGATCTACTCCGTGCCGGTGTCCCGACAGCGCGCGTAGCATACGAAACGGGGTTTTGCGATCAGAGTCACCTGACGCGGCGTTTCAAGCGGGTCGTTGGAGTTCCGCCGACCCAATATGCGCGCAGCCACTGGAAGTCGAACGTCCGTATGATCACCTGAAAAGCAGAGGCGGACTGATCGTTTAGTTCCCACCGCCAACGTGTTCCCAGGTGTTGCCGTTCCACTCCCACACGTCGCTCATCGGACGATAAGGCGGCGACGTCTGTCCACCACCGAACAACACGATGCGATGTCGGGCGGAATCATACGCCATGGCGTGTACATACCGGGTGGGAGGCCCGACGACTGCACTAACCTTCCAGGCTTTTCCGTCCCACGTCCACGTGTCCTGCGGAAACGTGGACGCACGACCGCTTCCGATTTGTCCTCCGAACAGCACGGTGACACCACGCTCCGGATCGTACGCCATGCGATGACGCGTTCGCGCACCAGGCCCTTCGACCTCAATCCGTTCCCACTTCTGGCCGTCCCATTCCCAGGTATCTCCCGTGGCCGGCCGGTCAGGTCCGTCGCCGCCGAACAGAATCACGCGTCGACGCCGACTATCGTATGCCATCGCGTGATGGCCTAGACCACCAGGGCCGGTCGATGTATCGGCCAAAGTCCAGACTGTGCCGTCCCACGTCCATGTTTCGTTGGGAAACCTGCCCGAGTTGGCGTTGCGCCCGCCGAACATCACAGCGTTTCCGCGCGCCTCATCATATGCCATTGCGTGATGATCGCGCGGGCCGGGCGTGATCACACTTCGCTCCTGCCAGCCGCGACCATTCCATTCCCAGGTGTCGCCGAATTTTGTTCTGGTGCCGAGGCCTGATCCGCCGTACACAACTAGAACACTGCGCCGTGTATCGTAAACGGCGGCAGCCATCTCGCGACTCTGAGGCCCAGCGATTGATTTCGAGTTCCACGCCATTCCATCAAAGAGCCACAGCGAATCGACCGCACGCGGCGCGTTGCCTGCGCCACCTCCGAACAGGAACACGCCGCCTGATGATCCGGCCGACGTCATGACGTGACCCACCCGCGGAGACGGTTGTGCCGGGAGCCATTGTGCGGAGACTGCGGACCCGACAAGCGCACATGCAAGCAAACGTGCCCCCCAAAATCTGGAAATGGTATTCATCTGAATCGGAATCATGCGGTCACCAGTATGGCCATCGGCCGACAGCGCGCCAAATTACGGTTGAGACGAGCATGGGCTTGGATGAAATTGCCGCTGTCCCGGAGAGCTGCCCGAAACCCTGCCAGCAATGCGGCGTACAACAGGTAGATGCCTGCCGATCTCTCTTTCGACGCCGGATTCTATTCTCCTGGTGAACGCCACCCGATACACGAGCACGATTCGCTGCACATGAGCCTGGTCCTCGACGGGCACGTCAGGGAAAGTGTCGGATGTTCGACGGAGTACGCGGGAGCACTCAGCGTCGTCGTGAAGGATTCAGGGGTCCGGCACGCCGACGAGTTCGGGCGCCGGGGCGCGAGGCTCGCACGGCTTGGGCTCATGTCAGGGACCGTAGCCGAGCTCATCGACAACCCGGCGCGCAGCGCCAGCTGGCGCTGGACCCACGACCCACGCATAGCAAACCCTTTCCTTCGGCTCGTCGATCGTGGACTGAAGGGGGCCGGAAGCTTTGCCGCCGATGACCCTGACGTCCTTGACCTGCTGGCCGCATTTACGGCTCGCCCGGTGTCGGAGGCCAGGGGAACCCCGCCTGCTTGGCTGGTCCATACCATTACCGAGGTGCGCGAATCGTGGCATCCGGAATTGTCAGTCGGCGATGTTGCGAGGCGCGCCGGGGTCCATCCGGTTTACCTCGCTCGTTCGATGCGACGCTGGTTCGGTACAGGCGTCAGTGAGGAGCTGCGCCGCCTCCGGCTTCAATCGGCAGGGAATGCCATCGCGATGGGCAACTCCACGATCTCCCGCGTTGCACACTCCCAGGGCTACTCCGATGAGCCACACCTCTGCCGGGAATTTCAGCGCGCACTGGGCATGACCCCCGGAAGATATCGGACACTCCTGAAGCGACTCGACCGCACTGGGTGGGGTTACCAGCAAATCGCCAAAGAGAGGTTTCGTGGATTCAAGTCCTGAGAATTGACCGGTGCAATACTCCGTTGGACTTACCACTGATGGAGTAATCTCATGCTGGGCATATACTCCCGGGCCGCAATCGGCCTGGCTCTCTCTCCCGTCTCGGTGATTTCGGCGCAGGGATCACGTCCCGGCGCAGCCGCGATCGCACACGCCGTTGATTCACTCACGGCCCAAGCTGTCAGGGAAGGGCTCGCACCTGCGCTTGGCGTCGCAATAGTGATGGATGGAAAGACCATCTACTCCAAGTCACACGGCTCGGCCGATTTGACGGCGGGGATCAAGGCCGATGACAAGACCCTCTGGTACATAGCATCTACGAGCAAGTCGTTTGCTGGATTCGCAGTGTCACTGCTCGAGCGTCAGGGCGCGCTCAGCTTCGAGACGCCAATCACGAAATTGCTGCCACAAGTCAAATGGCATCCAGATGTCCACGCTGATTCCATCACGCTCAAACAACTTCTCTCTCACACTCATCGCGTCGACGACGATGCAGTCGGGCTCACGCAGTCGTTCACCGGCGAGATTCCGGAACAGCGCTGGCCGGATCTGATCCAGATTGCTGGTCGAACTCCAACAAACGAGCTCATCTACACGAACTTCGGCTACAACGTTGCAGGCATGGTGATCGACCGTCTCAGACCGGAAAAATGGAGGCAGTACCTCGAGCAGAACATTTTTGCGCCCGTTGGAATGCGTGAGACGTACGCGCGTGTATCGGCTGTCGATCCAAAACGTATTGCCAGACCTCACGACTACAGGGGCGGGTCGGCCTACGTCACCGCGCCCTTTTATAAGGTAGATGCCACCATCGGTCCCGCCGGTGGACACCTCGCGACGCTCCACGATCTTGCAAGGTGGACCATAGTTCAGGCAGACAGCGGCGTCATCGATGGGAGGCGTGTGTTCCCGAAAGACGCGATTATCCTGAGTCACACACTGCTGGCCAGACACACGCGAGACCAGTCTAAGCGTTTTGCATTCTTCGACCGCGATGGCTGGGCTGCGGGATGGGACATCGGCACGTATGAGGGTGAGCGGATGGTCAGCAGGTTCGGCAGCTACCACACAACGCGCTCGCACCTCTCGTTTCTTCCGGCGCGGCGGATCGGAGCAGTCGTTATGTCGACGGGGGGTCTCTCAGTAGTGACTGACATAATCGCTGCGTTCGCTTACGACCTAGAGGCAGGGCGTCCTGATGCGCGACAACGCGCCGACGCCCGGCTGACGCAGGTGCGTCAGAGAATGGCCGGATTCCAGGCGGCGATGAAAACGCAGGACTCGGTTCGCGCGGAAAGGCGCAAGGTTCCACTGGGACATCCGCTCAGGGATTTCGCCGGATCGTATCAGGATCCGAGCTTTGGCACCCTCGTTTTCACGCTTCAGGGTGACAGTCTCTACTACCGATGGGGCGCTGTGCACGGACCGGTAGAGGTATTCGATGCCACGAAAAACCAACTGAGGATCGAGGTCGCAGGGGGCGGGGTTGTTGCCGAGTTCAGTTTCCCGTCTGCAAATGGCCCGGCAGAAACCGTTGACGCAATGGGTGCCAGGCTGGTTCGAGTTCGTTGAGAGAGTGCGCGGAGCCGGTAGCGCCGGCTCCGCAAACGTCATCCCAGTGTCGAGCGCCGACGGATCTCCTCGCGCAGCGTTTCGGAATCCCATCCTGAGTCGGCGTCGAGGTTCCGGGATGCGGTGTCGAGCTGCATCAGCTCCTCGAGCGCCGCCATGCGCCGCCTGACGGCGC
>JAYUWU010000008.1:0-5892 GCA_043753365.1 Gemmatimonadaceae bacterium
TGCGCGATGGGCACGAGCACGTCAGCCAGCTTCTCTGGTGTATCGCGCAGTTCCTGCGGATACCTCACGCGAACCCCGTAGCGCTCGCGCCCTTCTACGGTCTGCGTGATTGTCATGCCGCCGATCGCAGTCGCGATCACTATTTGCACATCCTGAATGTTCAACCCGTGCCGGGCAGCCGCCTCCCGATCGATGTCGATGTCGAGGTAATAGCCAGACTGCGCGCGCTCGGCGAACGCGCTCCGCGTGCCCGGGATAGACTTCACCGCAGATTCAATCTCCCTGCCGATCCGCTCGAGCTCAGCCAGGTCCGGCCCGAACACCTTGATGCCCACTGGCGTGCGGATTCCCGTGGCGAGCATATCAATCCGTCCTTTGATTGGCATTGTCCAGGCATTCGCGACGCCCGGCATCTTCACTGCCGAATCCATCTGCGACACGAGAACGTCCTGAGTCATGCCCGGCCGCCATTCACTTCGGGGCTTCAACGTAATCGTCGTCTCGAACATATCGAGACCTGCGGGGTCGGTAGCCGTAGTCGCGCGCCCCGCCTTCCCCCATACGTGCTTCACCTCGGGGAACGATTTCAGGATCCCGTCCTGGATGCGCAGTATCTCGCGCGCTCGAGCGATACTCACACCTGGCAACGTGGTGGGCATGAAGAGAATCGTGCCTTCGTCCAGCGGAGGCATGAACTCAGATCCCAGCTGGCTCCACGGAATCCACGTGAGGACGACAAAGGCCGCCGCCCCTCCAATCACCGGCCAGCGGTTGGCCAGCACTCCTCTGATCATCGGCCGGTACACACGCACCAGGAACCGGTTCACGGGGTTGGCTGACTCGCGGTAGATGCGACCGCGAATGAAAAGTCCCATCGCAACGGGCACGAGTGTCACGGACAGCAAGCTCGCCGCAGCCATCGCGAACGTCTTCGTGAAGGCGAGCGGCTTGAACATTCTCCCTTCCTGCCCCTCGAGCGTGAAGACCGGCAGGAAGGACACGGTGATGATGAGCAGCGAGATGAAAAGCGCCGGCCCGACTTCCTTCGACGACTCGAGCACAACTCTCCACCGCTCGGCCACGGTGAGCTCGCCAGTATGGAACGACCGCCCGCTTGCCACTCGACCCTCCGCCTGTTCCTTCTCCGCGACAGCTCGCTCGAGGTGCTTGTGCATGTTCTCTATCATCACTATCGCCGCGTCGATCATCGCTCCTATTGCGATCGCGATGCCGCCGAGCGACATGATGTCGGCTCCGACACCAAGTACGCGCATGGCGATGAACGCCATCAGGATGCCAATTGGAAGCGTAATCACTGCGACTAGCGCGGAACGCGCGTGCATCAGGAAGATGAGGCAGACCAGCGCCACAACGATGCTCTCTTCCAGCAGCTTTTCCTTCAAGGTTTCGATCGCCTCGAGAATCAGGCTGCTCCTGTCATACACAGGCGTGATCACCACCCCCTCCGGCAGACTGCCTTTCACCTCCTCGAGTTTTGCCTTTACGCGCTCGATGGTCGTCAGTGCGTTCTGCCCGAACCGCATCACGACGATGCCGCCGACGGCGTCACCTCGCCCATCGAGCTCGGCAACACCTCTCCTCACCGCTGGCCCGACTGTGACCCGGCCGAGCTCGGCTACTCTTACCGGTGTGCCGGTTGATGTCGCCCCGACAACGACGTTCTCGATGTCGGCGATTCCCTCGAGGTAACCAAGGCCTCGCACCATGTGCTCCCGCTCCGAGAGCTCGACGACCATCGCTCCAACATCGCTGTTGGCACTCTGGATCGCCTGCATCACCCGCGTGACGGGTATGCGGTAAGCGAGCAGCTTGGCCGGGTCGATGTCCACCTGGTACTGCTTCTCGAAACCGCCGATCGTTGCAACTTCGGAGACGCCGGGAACGGCAGTGAGCGCGTAGCGCAGGTACCAGTCCTGAATCGAGCGCAGTTCGGCAAGCGTTCGACGGCCGGTCGTGTCCTCCAGTGCATACTGATAGATCCAGCCAAGTCCCGTTGCATCAGGGCCGAGAGTCGGAGTCACGCTGGCTGGAAGTTTTCCCTTGATGCCGCTGAGGTATTCCAGAACTCGCGACCGGGCCCAGTAGAGATCGGTCCCGTCCTCGAAGATTACGTAGACGAACGAAACCCCGAAAAACGAGTAACCGCGCACTGATGATGCGCCGGGCACCTTCAGCATCTCCGCGGCGATCGGGTATGTCACCTGATCCTCGATGATGCGCGGTGCCTGCTCGTTGTAGTCGGCCTGCACGATCACCTGCACGTCGCTCAAGTCTGGTAGTGCCTCGAGAGGGGTTGTGGATACAGCCCATATGCCCCCGCCGATCGCGGCAACGGTCAGCATCGCAATGACCAACCTGCTCCGCACCGACCACTCGATGATTCGCTCGAGCATCGTCTACTCCTTCCGCTCTGTCGGCTTCGTCATGTCCATCCCTGGCATGTCGCCCATACCGCCGAGTGACGTTCCGAGATTCGACTCGGCGTCGACGAGGAATGTCGCCGACGCAACAACTGACTCACCCTCATTCACGCCGGAGAGAATCCGCGTGCGTTCTGACGTAGACTCGCCGATGACAACGTTGCGCGGCTCCAGCATGCCGTCACTGCGGCGCACAAAAACCAGGTTGCGCTCGCCGGTCGAAAGGACCGCACTGCGCGGTACACTCAACGCACTCGTCGTCGCACCTGATATGCGGATTGTCGCGTACATCCCCGGCTTGAGTCGCATGCCGGGATTCGGGAGGGCGACACGTATGCGTGCTGTTCGCGTCTCCGCGTTAAGAGTCGGATATATGTAGGTGATGCGCCCGCTGCGATTTTCGCCGGGAATGGCGTCGAACTCAGTCGTGACCTGCGCACCGAGTCGCACGGCGGGAAGGTCCCGCTCGAACACTTCGCCTTCCACCCACACGGTGCTCAGGTCAGCGACCTTGTACAGTGCGTCGCCGGCCATGATGCGCTGGCCACCCAGCACGTTTTTCTCGATCACGAAACCTCTGGCCGGTGAGCGCAGCGTCATTGTTCGCTGTACCTGGCCGGTGCGTTGGATGCGATCGATCTCTGACGAAGAGATATCCCAGTACTGCAGTCGCCTTCTGGCTGCTGCCTCGAGATCATTCGCGCCGGTTCGCGTTTCCCCTGACGCACCGGAAACCGAGCGTGTCAATCTCCCCGCAAGCAGAAGCTCTTCCTGCGCGGAGACGAGCATAGGAGAGTACACCGTGAGCAGGGGTTGTCCCATGGCGACTGGCTGGCCTGTTGAGTTCACGAAGAGTTGCTCGACCCAGCCGTCGATCTTCGGCGAGATGGTCCTCACGCGCGTCTCGTCGTACGTCACCTGCGCAACGGTGCGTATCTCGCGGTTTAGCGGCGCGAGAGTCACAGCGGCGAAAGTCACTCCGATGCGTTGCGCGTCTGCCGCCGAGATCATAACCGGGCCAGCGGCCGTGGTTGCGGGGGCAGTGCCATGACCGGCGTGGGAACCTTCAGCAACCTTTGCCCGGTTGTCACTGGCAATCGCGTAGACGCCCACGACTGCGACGGCAGCGACAAGAAGAGCCGCTGCGACAATGAACTTGCGGCGGCGTGAAGACACGGTCGTGTCGAATGGATTTGTCATCGCGCTGGTCTCGATGTGAGTGTGGGGTTGAAGAGCTCGCGACCGAGCATCATTTCCATTTCCGCGATCGCCTTGCCCTGTTCAGCCGCGAATGCGATGAGCTGCTGCCTGTATTCGTTCACTGACATCTGGTTGTCGAGGAGCGTCATGAAGTCCACGCTGCCGACTCGGTACGCGCTGAAAGACGCGGTGACGGCGCCCTCGGCCTGCGGGATAATTGTCGTCGTGTAAAGCGCGCCGAGATTGCGTGCTTTCGTATAATCAGCGTAGAGCTCAATCATGCGGCCGCGCGTCTCGGCGCGCATCGCAGCCAGGTCGGCGGCGCTCATGAGCCGCATTGCTGCTGCTTCTTCACGCATGGCGAGCTGGCGGCTTCGCGCGTATATGGGGATAGCTGCGCCGATCATCAGGCTGCCCATGCGCTCCGTGCCCATTTCCGCGCCGCGCCATCCGTATTGAACCCCGAGCTGCAAGTCCGGCCAGATTTCCTTTCGCGCGAGGCGCTCGCCTGCGGTCGCAGCGGCCACATCGCGTTCGCCGGCCTGGAGCATCGGGCGGCGGCGTTCCGCCTCTTCGATGAGCGTGGCGAGCGGAGGGAGTGAATCAGGAAGGTCTGGAAGTATTGGTGAGC
This sequence comes from Gemmatimonadaceae bacterium, assembly GCA_043753365.1. Taxonomy (GTDB): domain Bacteria; phylum Gemmatimonadota; class Gemmatimonadetes; order Gemmatimonadales; family Gemmatimonadaceae; genus UBA4720. The sequence goes on from JAYUWU010000008.1 coordinate 4,273, forward strand.
CAGTGATGCTGTCCTGGGGCTGGTCGAGGATACCAGTCAAGCGTCCAAGCATCGCCGTGCGCATACTTTCCATCCGCTGGATCTCCTCGGTCATTCGCGCGACACCCACCTGCGATCGAAGCACATCGGCCTGTTTCGCTTCGCCGACTGCGTACATCGTCTGGGATGTTTTCGCGATGTCCGCCACGAGCTGTTTCGTTTCGCGCGCGATGTCGATTTGGTGCCCGATGACATAGAGGTCGTAAAATGCCATCGCCGCGCGGGCGCGAGTCTCCCAAAATGCATCTGTTGCTCGGTATCGTGCGGCGGCCGCAGTTTCCGACGCTACCCTGCCTGCGAGGCCGAGCTTTCCGGGCGTCGGAATCATCTGCATGACCTGGATCTGGGTCATGCCGAGCGGTTTCATCGGTGCGAGGGATGGCAGCTCGCGGTTCATGAATCCGAGTTGGACCTCGGGGTCAGGCGGACGTTTTGCCGAAGCGACGCGAGCACTGGAAGCAGCGGCTGTCGCGACGGCCGCAGCTACCCGAGGGCTGCCGCCGGCACGCTGATATACCTCACTGAGCGTGAGTGCAGGCGACGGAGCCTGTGCTGCGATTGTGCCGGACGCGGGCAGAACAAACGCGATGGCGATTATTGAATTGAGCCGGGCGGACCGGCCGGCGATCGTGATTTTCATTTTGGACCTGCCATGGTTGCGCCGCGAATCGCGCAGTGCGATGCGGCGGATATTTGACGCCGGCGCGATGCCGGCGGATGTCATGGAAGGTCTAGCTGCGCGGTGGAGGGATGTCGGGCGAGAGCGATCGCGATAAGATCGACGAGATGTGCGGTGCGGCAGGTGACGGCGCGGTCGGAAAAACAACGTCAGGCGCCAGGCTGACTGGAACAGCGGTCGCGTTTATGCAGCCTGTTTCGACCACGCAATTCGACGACGAATGGGACATGCCGCTCTCGAGATGTGAAACCGTGCCCGCGCTCGATGGTGTAGCAGCATGCAGGTCCTCAGACATTCCGCTCGTCGATTCGCCGGCTGGCATTTCCATCTGGCTGCATGCGAGTGCCTGCGCCTCAATGAGCTGTGTAGACAGCGTTATTGTGAGGAGGGCCAGGACAAGACAGCGGAGTACCCGGAGCATCAGCAAAGGTTAATGCCGCCCGCCGAGCGCGGGTGTCAGGGAAACCGCGGCGTTATGTGGGAAGATGCCCGACATCCTACGCAGACGAGCTCGGAGTTGAGAGCCTTGTCGCGGCTGCTCAGGCAACGACCTATAGGGGGGTCAGGAGATTAGAGAGGAGGTACCAAGTCAAGACTCCCATTCCCACCGCTGCCACCGCTGTCCTTGCTGGTGCGAACTTCCAGAATTCGACTTCCCTCACATGTGTCTTTGCGACTGGACGCCCGTCCTGACCGAACGCGGAAAACCAGGACTGCGTCAGGACGACACCAAGGGACAGGCCTCCGTCGCGCAACGAATCTCCCACTACGCGTGCGGACTTGTAATTGATGCGCTCACCCGTCAGTGATGTCACTCTCGTACGAGCGGGGTTTGTCTCGAGCTGGCGAAGCGCCTCAGGTAGCGGCATATCCGGAACTCTCCACTGCATACAGGCGGAGGA
>JAYUWU010000009.1:0-16710 GCA_043753365.1 Gemmatimonadaceae bacterium
TTCCACCCTGTGCTGTCGTGCAGTGCTGAGTGCGAGGTCAGAATGTACGAAGGATACGAGGGACCTGTGCCCTGTCGCTCGATGGTGAGTCCATCGATCGCGTTCCGCGCCACGTAGAGAGTCTGGACCTTGTAGACGCGGCCCTCGTCAGCTGCATACGCAAAGTTGAATCGCTGCGTGCCGACGTTGACCGTCGAGCGCTCCAGCAACGCGAGCTTTTTCTTGGTCGCCCGGGGTGCGGTCTCCACAAGAGCGAGCCCCATCGCAGCCGCGATTACAGCGCCAATGAAAATCGGCGCGATGAACCTGTAGAAGCTCGTCCCCGAAGCCTTCGCAGCAGTGATCTCCGAGTGGCGGGTGAACGACCCGATGGAGAAGACCGTTGCAAAGAGAACTGCGGCAGGCAATATCAGGAAAACCGAGTCCGGCAGTCCATAGACGTAGCTGAGCGCAATGTTTCCGGGCGGCAGCTGCTTTGCCAGGTACTTGTCGAGGTTATCGGTAGCGTCGAATAGAATGATGAGCAGCGGAAACCCCAACGAAGTCGCCAGGAAAATCTTGAACCATTCAGTGAAGACGTACTTGTCGAGTGGACGAACCAGGCTCACGGTGTACCGGTTCGGGGTGTGGTGCGCGCAGCGACTGCCACGCGTGAGCGGCGTCTGAAACGATACCGCAGGTTGTCGATGAACTCGCGGAAGTCACCACCGCGCGAACTCCCGCTCTCCTTGCCCATGCGTGACAGAAGTATGAGCGCCAGGAGCCCGAACACAGCGTTGGCGATCCACATCGACACGACCGGCGGAACATGTCCCCGGCGCGCGAGAGATTCACCTGCGATCAGCCCGACATAATACAGGCCGAACACGACGAGACTCACGCCGATGGTGAGTCCCACTCCTCCGCGCGGAAAGCGCAGCGCAATCGGGGCACCAAGGAGCACGAAAATGAAGCATGCCGCGGCGATTGCGAATTTCTTCTGTATCTCCACTTCGTAGCGGTTGATGCTCCGGAACGCATCGTTCACTCGCATGCGCGCGCCCTCGACCTGGCCCGGGATAACCTCGTTCGGTATGGAGTCCCGAGCCGCAGCTGCGCGGTCAGCCTCGATCGCACTCGCACCGGGGTTGATCCCCCGAATTCCCTCGCGCAGCTGCGCCCTCGCAGCGCCACGTCGAAGCGTTGTGTCCGGCGGACTCTGGGCGACCAGTGCCTTCACGCCAACAAGTCCCAGCAGTGAACAGTATGCCTGGCCGATACCGACAGTGAATGGCTCCTGTGTTGGTGTAGCCAGCACCTCCTTACTGAGCTTCACTTTGCGCTTTTTCGCAAGTGAGAGCTTGTCCCTGAACTCAGTCCGCGCTTCGGTGAGACGCGATCGTGCCTGGGCCGCGTTCCGCTGCATCTCGCACACCGACATCTCGCGCTCGCCCTTGAAGTTGTCGTTCTGCGTCTTCTCGAACTCGTTGCCGACTCCGCGTACCCGGACGAATTCAGTGTCGAAGTAAAGTCGCTGGAGCTGCCCCGGCGTAGCGACAGGAACTTCGTTAACCGTGCCACTGTATAGCGTTAGATGGAGGTCCGCCTGGTCGGGGGACACCGTCATGTTCCCGCTGTCGGCATAAATTGTCCGCCGCCGCGTAGCATCACCCATGTCGTAGATGGTGATGTCGCGCATCAGGTTGCTCACACGGGAAATCCTTGCCGCGCGCAGATACAGCTTTCCGGGACTCACCTCATTTATCGTCTGCTCGCGCAATGCAAATGTTGGTTTCTTCTGGGCGATATCTCCCTGAAGCGAGCGAAGCCTGTGGTTTGCCCGCGGAAGAACCTGGTCATTGAACAGGACCATAAAAACGGTGACACCCGCCGCCGCGAAAAGCACGGGGGTCAGTACGTTCCGGAGGCTGATGCCGCTTGCTTTCATCGCGGTCAGCTCGTTCTCGGACGCCAGGCGGCTGAAAGCGTAGAGAGTCGCGACGAGCACGGCCATGGGCAGGGACAGCGCCACAGTAAGAGGCAGCGAAAGCACGAGAAACTCGCCGATTATACTCCACGGGAGCCCTTTACCGACGAGCTCGCCGAACCTCTTTGCGATGTATTGCAGCAACAGCAGCGACGTCAGCGCTGTCATGGCAAATACAAGAGGTCCCAAGTGCTCCTTAAGGACGTATTTGTGGAGTATCTTCACGGGGTGAAATATACGGGGGGCCGGTGCACCTGTGACCCCGCGCCGAAGGCGCGTGCGTCACGGTCATATCTCGTACACCTGACGACTCTATTATGGTCGCTCGCGTTCACCGCGATCGCGGCCGGGCCTGTAGCTGGCCAGGTGCAGGGTGACACAATACGCCCGCCGGCCCGGGATACCGCAGGCAGGGACACGGTCCGCACCCCCGGAATCGGCCTCCGCGTCAGCTCAGATTCCATGGGCATCCGGCTCCCGACTGTGCTCTCCCGCGCCGAGCGAGAGACATACAGAAGGGCAGTGGCACAGATCGAGGCTGCCCGTGCCACTGCGTTTCAGCAGAACATGCGGTCGATCGTTCAGGCCGTCTGGGGACAGGTTGCCGCCTCGACGTTCGCTACAGCAGAAAGGCCTCCACCATTTGCTGTCGCTCCCGAAGACCCCGCGGAAAGAAAGGTTGCCGCCAAGGCAAGCGACATCATTGCGGAGCACTCGGATCTTTCGCTCCAGCTCAATGCAAGGATGGAGCTTCGCGCCGAGCGCAATCTGAACGAGCGCTGTGCGGTAAGCGGCTTCGTGCAGCCGGTGTTTGACTGCCAGAGCAACTTCCTTCCAATCCTCGACTTCCAGTTCAACGCGAAATCCGGCGGTGTTGTCGCCGACCGCGTACATGTCGACGTCGACTACGACACGCAGCGAGAATTCGACGGATCCAACAACATATCGGTCCAGTACGAAGGGAAGGGGCACGAGCTGATTCAGCGTGTCGAGCTTGGCAATGTCACCTTCCAGCCTCCGGTATCGCACTTCATCACGGCAGGGATTCCGAGCGGTAATTATGGTCTCCAGGCAATTGCGCGCGTTGGGTCTGCTCGCGTTCGGGGAATCATCGCCCAGCAGAAAGGCAACATCGTGAGCGACAGGGTCTTCACTGTCGGCGATCGCACGCTTTCGGCAGTGGACCGCAGGATCGAAGACCATCAATTCGAGCCGCGCCGCTTCTTCTTCACGGTCCCGCCGCGCGCACTGGCCGCATATCCCAATATCGACATCCTCGATAGCCGCAGAATGGAGCAGCTTGCACTGTCGCTGCCCGACACGCTGCGACCGACTCGCGTCTTTCTCTACCGGCTCCTCATCGGAGGCCAGCCTCCCAATCCAAGCGGTCCGCAGTTCCGGATACTCGGCGATCCGCGCTCGCGCCGCGGTCCCGTGTACGAGAGGCTTCGCGAAGGAATCGATTACTACGTCGATCCGTCGCAACTGTGGATCGCGCTCGTGCGACCATTGTCGCTCAACAACGAGCGGCTCGTGCTTGCATACAGGGTTCGCATCAACGGGCGTGATACCATTCACGTCTCGACTGGCGGAACTCCGGATCTCGAGTTTCGCTCCCGGACTGAGCAGTTTGCAAACCTCCTCTGGGATCCTCAGGTCACGCCGCAGGACCCCGCGTTCGATCGGGAAGTTCGCAGCGTCTATCGCGTTGGCGGGCCGGAGGTGCGGCGTCAGAGCGTCGTTGTAAAAGTCGTTACCGGGACGAGCGACGATCAGGAAAAGACTGTCGAACGCGGGGCCGAGAGTGAGAACACCTACCTGCAGCTGTTCGGTCTCACCCAGCGAACGAATACCTCGACGTTCGACCTCGAGAACAGGCTTTGGCCGAGGCCCGCCGACCCAAACTTCGAGTTAAGCCTCGGAGCGTCGGCTTCGCGCGTCATCAGGGACCAGTTCCTTGTCTTCCCATCGCTAAGGCCTTTCGCGAGAAACGGTCTCGCGCGGGGCGGGAATCCCTCGAACGACACGATCTATACGACGCCGTCGGAATACATAAAATCGGCTGAGCGGCCGCAATCTGTGTATCACATCAGGGTTCGCTACCAGGCTGAAGGCAGCGGTGAGGGGGGCGCGCTCATGCTTGGCGCGATTCAGGTACGCCCAAATTCCGAGCGGCTGCTGATCGATGGCATCCCGCTCGTGAGAGGCGCTGACTATACGGTCGACTATGACCTCGGCCGCGTGACGTTCCTAAGGCCGGATACTCTTTTCCCGCGCCCGCGGCAGATCACTGCTCAGTTCGAGGAGAACCCGGTTTTTGCGCAGTCCCCGACGTCGATATTCGGAGCTACCGCCGAGATCCCGTTCGATAAAGGAAGCCTCAACTTCACGGCGATCTCCCAAAACCAGAACACAACGTTCAACAGGCCGCCGCTTGGGCTCGAGCCATCAGCGTCACTTGTCGCCGGCGTGACGGGGCAATTCACGTTCGATGCATCGCCGCTGACGGCTCTGGTGTCGAGACTCCCTTTCGGCGAAACGACGGTGCCATCGCGAATCAATTTGTCCGGAGAATTTGCCGCAAGCAGACCAAAACCCAACGAAGCAGGGCAAGCCTACCTCGAATCATTCGAGGGCACGGGCGGCATTCTCGTTCCGCTCGAAGAGACCGAATGGTACTACAGCAGCCAGCCTGCTCTCGGCAGAACGTTGCTCGCGAGAATTGGCGCCGCCGCTCTCGAGCTCAATCGCGCGTCGACGATGGCCTGGCAGAGCGACGGACTCGATGCGCGCGGCAGTGCTGTTCGTCCCCGCATCGAAGACATCGATCCACTGACGAACATCATCGGGTCGGGGGTGTCACGGCCGGAACCGTTGCTATGGATGACTCTCTATCCCCTCGCTGTTGGGGGGCTCCGAAGTGAAGGCGAGTTCAAGTGGGCGGTGGGCAATACGTTGCCGGGCCGCCGGTGGCGTTCAATCAGGACTCCTCTGGGGCCAACCGGCGCTGACCTCTCTCGAATAGAGAACATCGAGTTCTGGGCACAGATTCCGGTTTCACCTTCGCGGCGTTCCCGGAATCCGATACTCGTGCTGGATTTCGGTGACATCTCCGAGAATTCGGTGACGTTCGGCCCCGACACGCTGACTGTCCGAAGGCCCCCCGGCTCGGCTGAAGCGCGGGACACCACGTTTGCTGGCAAGCGCCTTCAGGGCTTTGACCGGCTCGACAGCGAGCGTGATCCGTTCTCCCGAGCGTTCAATGTCGGCGTCAACGATCGAGGGATTGCCGGCGATCTTGTCGGCGCCATTACTGTGGTCAACGACACACTTCCCGGACTGCCCCCTCAGTTCGAAACGCTCGGCAACTTCGCGACGTGCAGGAACGGCTACTCGCTGATCAGGCTGCTTGGAGATTCACGGACGACGTGCACGGTTACCAACAACCGTCTCGACGAAGAAGACATCGACGCTGACAACGTTCTCAATTTCACGAGCGCTGAACGCGAGTCCGAGCAGCTGCGGCGCTACATCGTGAATCTTGCCGACACCACGACATATACGCGGCGGGGACGCTGCGGCCCGAGCGCGCGAACTGTCGTCGGTCCCGAACCGGAAGAGCGCTGCTGGGTCCTGATTCGGGTTCCCTTCAGGACTGCCGACGATTCACTTGGCGCACCGTTGCTGCGCCGCATGCGTGCGCTTCGTGTCACGATGATCTCGGGACTCGGGGCAGCCGATAGCGCTTTCACGCAGGTTCCGATCGCGCGGCTGCGTCTCACCGGGGCGCCGTGGCTCAAGCGCAACGATGCATCACTCCGCGGGATCGCTGCTGAGACAGCCGGCGGCGGGTTCGTGAACGCTGGAGTCATCGGCACACAGGATCGCGGCCTCGCGAGCGGCGTGAGCTACGAGTCGCCGCCCGGAGTCGTCGATGAACCTGACACAAAGCGGAGCAACTTTCAGACGAACCGCGTGCAGATCAACGAGCGGTCACTAAGGCTGACTGCTGGCGACCTCGCCCGGTTCGATCGCGCTGAGGCGTACTTTCGTTTTCCTGAAGGCGAGAAGAACTTCATGGCCTACAAGGAACTTCGGCTGTGGGCGCGAGGTGTTCGAAACGGCTGGGGTGAAAACGGAGACCTGCAATTCTATGTGAAAGTCGGCCGCGACCCGAACAACTTTTATTTCTTCCGGACGCCGCTCAATGGTGGAGCCGACAGGTCCGCATGGCTGCCAGAGGTAAGAGTCGATTTCGAGAAACTCTTCGGGCTTCGCGCGGAGATCCAGAATGCGTACCTCCAGGGCCGCGCGCGCAATTCATGCACCGGGCTCGACTCTATCCTGATTGCAAACACACCGCTGCCGCAGAGCGGGTCGCGCTACGTTGCGTGCAACGACGGATATATCGCCTACACATCTGACCCGGGCGTGACGCCGCCCAACCTCGCTGCAGTTCAGGAACTTTCGGTGGGGATGATCCGGACTGGTATTGGCGGTTCGTTTCGACCGATAGCGCCGGGTGACACACTCGAGCTGTGGGTAGATGACATCAGGCTGGGGGGTGTTGTAGACCAGGCGGGATTTGCCGGTCACGTCGCCTTGTCAGTGCTTGCGAGCGATTTTGCAGACATACGCTTCAGCATGAGCAGGCGTGATCCGCATTTCAGGCAATTGGCGGAGCAGCCGAGCTTCCTGACTGACAACACGATCAATGTCAGCTCTGCTTTTCACCTCGAGAAACTGCTGCCGAGGGCATTTGGCTGGTCGATTCCGGTAAGCGTGAACTACGCGTCGTCGTCGAGTGATCCGTTGTTCGTATCACGCAGTGATGTCGAGGGTGACATCATCGAGGGGTTGAGAACGCCGAAGTCGTCAGCTACGTCTGTCACTTTTGCAGTGTCGCGGGCTAGCCCGCTCGAGCGAAGCCGGGTTGCAACGCTGCTGAACCATCTCTCGCTGGCGGGAACGTACACGTCCGGCAACGCGCGCACTGAGTACGAGGACGGTCGGGCAAGCAATCTCACCGTCGGGCTCGACTACAACATCTCCCGCGCGCTTCTGCCTGAGCTTTCCCGGTGGGCGCCAGCCGAGCTGCATCTTACCAGCGTATACTCGCGTGGAGACGACAGGCGGTTCGTGTTCCTTAAGCCTGCAGAGGCGCGCGATGACACTCCGCGGCGGATTGCCGGCCTGACGAGCACGTGGCGAAACGGAACTTCGCTTCAGCTTCGGCCGTCGCGAGCTTTCTCCGGTCGTCTCGACTTCAATTCCGTCCGGGATCTTCGCGGATACGGAGACGACACTCCGTTCGGGGTAATCACCGGCAGCGATCGGGTGAGAATCCTCGGGGCCGATGCTGGCCTCGAGCGGGAGCGCGAGATGCAGGCGGGGTTCAACTTCACTCCGCAGTTTTCCGCGTGGTTCAGGCCGCGAGTGGATTTTGGAAGCTCTTACAACATGCTGCGTGATCCGAACACGTTGAGTTTTCTTCGACTTCAGGATTCTGCCGCCGGGCTCAGGTTGCCAAGGCGACTGGGAAGCACGCAGACGACTACGGCAGGCGTGACTCTGGACTTGCCGCGAGCAGCTAAGCTCTACATCGACAGCGCTACCTGGTTCCATCGTTTCCTCACTGCCATGCAGCCGATCGACGTGAACTACAATCGCAGTCTTATCTCGGTATTCGATCAGGCACCGTCAGCCGCGCCGCTGTCTTATCAGCTTGCATTCGGGAACATCGATCGCTTTCGCGAGATAGGCGACACCCCCGCGACGAGTGCAGGACTCATCAATCAGGTTTCGGCAAACCATACGATCTCATTGCCTTTCGGCATGTCCCTGGCAAACAGGTATCAGCTGATCAGCGCAAGGAACTGGACGAGGAGGCTCGACGACTCGCAAGGGATCACCGATGGGACACAGGTTGTGTTTCCCGACTTTTCCCTCAGGTGGAGCATGAAGCCTGATCGATTGAGGGGCGTGATTTCGAGCATTGGCGGAACGGCGCGCGCTGTTCAAACGAGGCAGGTCAACAACCGCCAGCCAGATCGGTTCCGGCCTTCCCTCGGCACGGGCAATCCTGACGTCGAAGCAGGAGGAGAGGAGATCACTACCGTCACTGATCGCGGTGAAACCCTTCTTCGGAGTTTCCCGGCAAATCTTTCTATTGTATTCGCGGGGCAGAGGCCACTTTCGGCGAGCCTTGGTTTCGCATACTCGGAGCGTCGTGAACGGAGGCCTGGACTGAGCTCGCGAAGCGGCAATAACGACATCAGTGTAGAGTTGGCAAAGCCGTGGTCGGTTCCGCCGGACTGGAAGCTCAGGAGCGATATTCGGACGCGGGTGAGCTATCAGGATACGCACGGCGATAACTTCGTATTGAATCCCCTGGCAGTCAGCCGCGAGAGCCGGCTCACCGACAACGGGCGAAGGGCGTTCAGCTTCAGTGCCGACACTGATGTCGCTGAGAATCTCACGTCGAGTTTCGTGTACTCACGGGTGGTCAGCTTCGACGAGAACCTGAACCGGCGCTTTACGCAGACTGTGCTGAGCGCGGTGCTGCAGCTTCAGTTCTTCGGTGGAGAGTTGCGTTGATTGCCGCATCAGATAACCTAAAGGGATAAATGTCACGACACGTTAGATGCATGCTCGCCGGCCTCCTGCTAATCGCGGCTGGATGTGACCGCGCGCCGGAAGCAGGGAAGTTTGACGGAGAGGCAGCGCTTCGATACGCGGCGGCGCAGGTGGACTTTGGCCCGCGCGTTCCGGGAACGCCGGCTGCGCAGCGTGCAGGCGACTGGATCATAGAGCAGATGCGTGCGCGCGCCGACACCGTCATCGTGCAGACGTGGACGCATACGACGCTCGACGGCGTCGCGCTGCCGATGCGGAACATCATTGCGCGATTCCGGCCCGAAGTGACTGACAGGATTCTTTATGTAGCTCATTGGGACTCGCGTCCGAAAAGTGATCAGGCGGAGAGTCTCGCTGACCAGCAGCTCCCTGTGCCTGGGGCGAACGATGGAGCATCGGGAGTTGGCCTTTTCGTTGCGCTTGGCGATGCGCTCAAGAAGTCGCCACCGGCGTTCGGAGTCGATCTCGTATTTGTCGACGGCGAGGACTGGGGCGATTTCGGCGGCAACCTCGAGGACGTCCTGATCGGTTCGACTTACTTCTCGAAGAACCCGCCCGACTCCGTGTATCGCCCGATTTTTGGTGTTGTGTGGGACATGATCGGGGACAAGGATCTTCGCTTGCCAAAAGAGGGATACTCAGTGCAGGGGGCTCCCGAGGTTGTGGAGCGGGTGTGGCGAACTGCGGCAGAGCTGGGGCACGGCGATGTGTTCGTTTCCGAGGAGATCGGGGGTGTCGCCGACGACCACGTTCCCTTGCTGCGAGCGGGTATGAGGGTGATCGATGTGATCGATCTCGAGTATCCGTACCATCATCGGCCCACCGATACAATCGACAAGATTTCCGCGAAATCGTTGTCCATTGTCGGGGAGGTTGCGGAGGCGCTGCTTCGATAGTTTGGACCTCGGAACAACAGAACCAAAAGGGAGAGTTGTCGCGAGTTGTCTCGAGTTACCCGAGTGACTCTCCGCGTGACGGGTATCGTGCCGCCAGTTCTGCCCAATACCGTTGTTTTTTGTAACTGCGCAGTTACCCAAAAATTGTCGATGCCGACTAGCCGGAACCATGCCGGCAAGTGGAGAGGCCATTACACAACTCACGACCACTCTCCCCACTCCCCCTTTTTGTTGCAGTTCCGTATTTAGAGGACAGCGGACCATTGCTGCGAGAAATCGCGTATGGGACGACTGATCAGATGACGCCAGCACTTCGTCGGGTCGTACCTTCGGATCATGGGAACCCCCGGCGAACGAAAGGCCCTCATGTTCCTGAGCGGAGTGATGCTGCTCGGCGGCAGCGTTCGCGTTGCGCGGGCGGTGTCGGGACCTGAAAAGGTCGACGAAAAGGCCCGGACCGCCATCGAACGACAGATCTCCGCCGTCGACTCGGTCCGCAAGCACGGTAAGAAAAAAGCCAGGGGCCGGCGTTCGAAAATACCGCCGGAAATCATCGCACCGGCGATCGTCGATCTCGACGTTGCATCAGCCGCTGAAATCGAGACTCTCAGATACATCGGGCCGACACTCGCAAAACGCATAGTTGCTGATCGCGACAGCCTTGGACCATTTGGGAGCCTCGATGGATTTCGACGTGTAAAGGGCATCGGACCGAAGCTCGCCGCGCGGCTCGACTCCACGGTAACCTTTTCCCTTCACCCGCGTCCTTCCTATACAGAAACTGCGGGGTCTGCCGATCAGCCACCGGGCAGGCGAAGATCTCGTCGGGGGGATAGCACGAAGTGACAGCACCTGCCGTAATCTCCGAGCGAATCGGGGACCTGCTCGTCCGCGAAGGACTCATTTCGCGAGAGCAGCTCAACATCGCTCTCCAGGAGCAGACAGAAAACGGAACGCGTGTAGGCTACAACCTCGTCAAACTCGGGTACGTCAAGGAAACCGAGATGACGCGGATGCTCGCGCGCCAATACCGCATGCCGGCCGTCGACCTCGCCAACTTCGAGGTCGACCCGAAGATCGTCCGCCTCATCCCCAATGAGATGGCGACGAAGTACCTCGTCCTGCCACTCAAGCGCGATGGCCGCACCCTCACTGTCGCGATGGTCGATCCGACCGGAACGGCGGTCATCGAAGACCTGAAGTTCATCACCCGTTGCGACATTTTCCCCGTCATTGCCGGTGAGTACACGCTTCGCAACGCAATCGAGCGATACTACGAGTCGAACGAAGCCCAGATGGAAACGCTGCTCAAGGACATTTCGAAGTTCGGTGATACCGACGTCGAAGTCGTCGAGCAGATCGAAGAGGAGATGTCGGCCGCGGCGCTCTCCATCGCCGTGCAGGATGCACCGGTCGTCAAGCTCATCAATGCGATCCTCACCGATGCCGTCGCTCGCGGCGCCTCCGATATCCACTTCGAGTGCTTCGAGCATGAGCTGCGTGTGCGCTACCGCATCGACGGCGTCCTTCAGGAGATCATGAAGCCGCCGCTCAAGCTGAGATCGGCGCTCATCTCGCGCTTCAAGATCATGGCGAACCTGAACATCTCGGAACGCCGAGTGCCGCAGGATGGCCGCATCAAGCTCAAGATCCTGAATCGCGTCATCGATTACCGCGTTTCGACGCTGCCGACACTGTTCGGCGAAAAGGTCGTACTCCGAATCCTCGACAAGGGCAACCTTACCCTCGACCTGGGCACCTTCGGGATCGAGCCGCGCGCCCAACGTGAAATTTTCGATGCCATCGCGAATCCGTACGGCATGGTGCTGGTAACGGGGCCGACGGGATCAGGAAAAACGACGACGCTCTACTCCGCTCTCTCCAAGGTCAACCACATCAACGTCAACATCATGACGGCGGAAGACCCTGTCGAGTACAACCTGTTCGGTATCAACCAGGTACTCGTCAGGTCGGAGATCGGAATGACCTTCGCGGCCGCCCTGAGGGCGTTCCTGCGTCAGGATCCGAACATCATCATGGTCGGTGAAATTCGTGACCTCGAGACGGCCAGCATCGCTACGAAGGCCGCGCTCACCGGTCACCTCGTTCTGTCGACGCTCCACACGAACTCAGCGCCTGAAACCGTCACCCGTCTTCTCGACATGGGCATCGAGAGCTTCAATGTCGCGTCGGCAATCAACCTGATCGTCGCTCAGCGCCTTGTACCCAAAGTGTGTCTGATGTGCGCGACGAAATACGAGCCCGAAGATGCTGAGCTTGCAGTGGCCAAGGTGGATAGCAACATGACGCTCCGCGACCTCAAGTTCAGCGACGTCGCGCTTGCCGACACAAAGCCGCGTGCAACAAAACACGCAGCGCCTTTCCTGGCCAAGGTCACGCTCGACACCCCGATCGGGGAGCTGCCTTTCTTCAAAGGCAAAGGTTGCGAGGCTTGCCAGGGCACGGGCTTCAAGGGCCGACAGGGTCTCTATGAAACGATGAACATGACCCAGTCACTCAGAAAACTGATCATGAAGCAGGTCGGAGCCGCTGAGATCGCCACCGCAGCTATCGCTGAGGGGATGTTGACGCTGCGGATGGATGGCTGGCTCAAGGTGATCAAGGGGATCGCCTCCCTGGATGCCGTAGTCAGGGAGACCAGTATCTAATGCGCCCCCTCGTTCGTCTGAACAGCGATGACTCATAAATCGGGCAGAATAGCATGAGCGCACCTATGGCAGTACCAGTCGCGCCTGAGGCGCCGAAGCAGATAATGCCGGAGCCGCCTCCGCCGCACCCGATTGTCGGGCGCGCGCCGCCGGCAATGGGATTGAACCTCCGGACCCTTCTCGAAGAGATGGTCACGCTTGGCGCATCCGACCTTCATATAGTAGCGGGGGAGTCCCCCAAGCTACGTATCGACGGCGAGATGACGAGCGCACGCACCGGCGGGATGCTCGGTCCCAAGGATACGCTCCAGCTCGCCTATTCGGTTCTTACCGAAAACCAGAAGAAGCGGTTTGAGATGGAAGACGAGCTCGACTTCTCCTTCGGGATCGCAAGCCTTGCCCGTTTCCGCGGCAACTGCTTCAGGCAGCGCGGCTGCGTGTCCATGGTGATTCGTCAGATCCCGTTTTCGATCAAGACGTTCCAGGATCTTGGTCTCCCTGCGGCAATCGCCAAGATGGCCGAGAAGCCGCGTGGTCTCGTGCTTGTCACGGGTCCGACGGGCTCAGGTAAATCCACGACTCTCGCCGCCCTGATCGACAAGATCAACCGCGAGCGGAAGGGTCACATCATCACCGTCGAGGATCCGATCGAGTTCATCCACAAGCATCAGGGATGTCTCATCAACCAGCGTGAGGTTGGCACCGACACCAAGTCATTCGCGAGTGCGCTCAAGTACGCGCTTCGTGAAGATCCTGACGTGATTCTCGTCGGCGAAATGCGCGACCTGGAGACGATTCAGGCTGCTCTGACAATCGCTGAAACGGGTCACCTTGCCTTCGCTACGCTGCACACCAATTCAGCGGCAGAGGCGATCAACCGCATCATCGACGTATTTCCTTCCCACCAGCAGTCGCAGGTACGTGCACAGCTGGCTTTCGTGCTCGAGGGAATCGTAACGCAGTGTCTCGTTCCCAAGGCATCGGGCCGCGGCCGCGCGATGGCAGCAGAGGTTCTGGTGGTGACGCCCGCTATCAGGGCGCTCATCCGCGACGACAAGGTTCACCAGATCTACTCATCGATGCAGTCCGGAAAGAAGTTCGGAATGCAGACGCTGAACGATTCTCTGTATGCGCTCTACATGGGTCGCGAAATCACGCTGGAAGAAGCGCTTCGCGTCACCAACTCGCAGGATGAGTTCAATCGCATGATCGGAAAAGAGCCTGACGCCGAACAGAAGGCAGCGCCGGGATCGAGGCCGCTTACTGGCGGACTCGCAAAGAGATAGCTGGATCTGTCCTCCGTTCCGGCGGCCGAGAGGGGGCGCCGGGGCGGTGGATGGAATTCTTGACTTAAGTAACGGAGATTCAGGATGACGACGTTTACATATACGGCCCGCTCGTTTGCGGGTGAAATGCGAACCGCGACGCTCGAGGCGCAGTCACGCGATGACGTGATAGCGCAGCTCAGGCGCCAGCGGCTCAACGTCGTCAAGATCGATGAGGCCACGCCGAAGAAGCCGCGCGTTGGTCACATCAAGATGCGCGACATCGTCATCCTGACGCGACAGTTTTCGACGATGATCAACGCCGGACTTCCACTTGTCCAGGCGATGACGATTCTCTCCGAACAGAGCGAGAACAAGACTCTTGGCGGCATCATGCGGAAGGTGGTTTTCGACGTCGAGTCGGGAAATACCGTTTCTGACGCATTGTCGAAGCACCCGAAGGCCTTCTCGGGTCTTTATGTGAACATGGTTGCCGCGGGTGAGGCCGGTGGTATTCTCGACACGATTCTGATGCGGCTTGCGACGTTCATGGAAAAGAACGATGCGCTCATCAGGAAGGTCAAAGGCGCGATGATTTATCCGGGCGTGATCATGTCGGTGGCCGCGATCGCCATCACGGTGCTGCTGATCTTCGTGATTCCCGTTTTCGAGAATCTCTTTCTCTCCGCAGGCCTCGCCCTCCCGTTGCCGACTCGTATCGTGATGGGCATGTCGCGATTCCTGAAATCGTACTGGTGGATGGTGCTCGGCGTCATCGGCGGGACGTTCTTCCTGCTCAAACGTTATCATGCGACATCGAACGGCCGCCTGCAGATCGATCGGCTGCTGCTGAAGGTGCCCGTGCTCGGGGACGTTCTGAGGAAGTCTGCGGTGTCGCGGTTTACCCGTACGCTGGGTACACTCGTCAGCTCGGGAGTAAGTATCCTCGACGGACTCGAGATCACTGCGAAGACCGCGGGTAACCGTGTGGTGCACGATGCAATCATGGAGTCGCGCGCATCGATCGCCGGCGGTGACACGATTGCGCAGCCTCTTAAGAAGTCAGGCGTGTTCCCGCCAATGGTCATCTCCATGATCTCAGTCGGTGAGCAGACTGGTGGACTCGACGAGATGCTATCGAAGATCGCTGACTTCTATGACGAGGAAGTCGATGCGGCGGTGAGCAATCTTCTGTCGCTACTCGAGCCGATCATGATCGTGTTTCTCGGTATTGTCGTCGGTGGCATGGTGGTGTCGATGTACCTGCCGATCTTCGACATGATCAACGCGGTGCAGTAGGGAGAGTATCGTCTGGCCGCCTGGTGCCCCATGGAGTAGGTTAGAAAGTAACAAGGGGTGCCATGGCGATCCCGCGAAGTTTTGTCGTCCTGCTGGCCGGTATACTTCGAATTCACCTGCGCATATTCCGGCGTTTTGGAACTCACTGCATTACACGCCAGCATCCCCTTCAATAACTCCTGGCACTTCAGTACCTCCTTTCCCTGCGTAGTTCCAACAGGTCGATATGTAGCAAGTGGCCGGACCTCTAGCGGTCAATCACACTCCCGCCGTTTTCGATAAAGCCGACGGCGAACGCGTCGGTGAGCCGGCCGGTGCGGGACTCGAGCTTCGGGACGCGAATCAGCCAGTCATCGACGATCCATGCGCCTGATGGCATCCGGCGAAAGCGCGTGTAGCCTCCGTTCTCGACTTTGTCGATTGGGTCGACATTTACGAAGCGGAAGGTGATCTCCTCCAGCTCTGAGGTCTGCTCGTCGAGCCAGACGACGCCGGCGATGTCAGATTTCCTTCGATTTGCCGCCGGCTCGAACGCAACGCCAATGTCTCCCTGTCGGTTGCGGTTCCTGACGATTCGAAAACAGTGGGTTTCAGCGAAGCCGCGTGAGAGAAGCACGGCCTCATCCGGGCCGAAGTACTCCCACCCTTCGCGTGTGTTACCGCGCACATAACCATCGCGAACGAGAGCGTTCGGGTCGAGTGAGGCGAAGGGCCTCCCGCGTGCTGCCGGCCGAACTGTCGTGTCAGCGCTGATTGTCGTGCCGTTTGACCGAACGTCGCGGCGGAAGACGATCGACTGCCCGATGGCGGACAGATCCGTCGCGGTAAGCTGGCTGGCGCGAAGTGCCTTGGAAATTTCTTCCCATGCCTGCGACAGTGCCTCGGCGTCCGCGTCGATTCGGCCACAGTGAGCGCGAGCGCTGACCACCATCGACGCGAGTACGACGCGCGGCGATTCGACACGTATCACAGCTTCAGCGTGCAGCGGAACGTCGAGCACCTCGCTGTAGAACGGGCGGAACCCGATTCGACGCACACGTACGCGGTATTTGCCCGGCAATGCGCCGAGGGTGACGCGGCCTCCAGCATTGCTGAGAGTTTCGCTGGTTACGCGATCATTCGCGTCGACAAGCGCGACGAGGGCGCCGGCCAGCGGTGCGTTGGTATCCAGCTCGACCCGAATGGCCACCGACGTAACCGACTGCGCGCCGACACACGGCGCGGCGAGGACCATTGCCGCCGACACTGCGAAGAGCCAACGCATTTTGCATGCACCCAATAGTGGTCGCTGGATAATATGTGTCGAGGGAACCAGCCATGGGCCGACAGCGGCACATGACCTTCAACCAGCTGATGGGCTGGTCGGCTAGTGTTGCCAATCGCTAACTGCCTGCGGAACCTCGCGAGTTCCACTCTGCCGAGTGGGAGGCTCCGATTCATCCCAATCTCCGAACAAGTCACCCCTTAAAGTTTGCAGCGCCCTGACATACCTCGCAGTGTACGCGCATGAAGCCACTCACACGACTGCTTACCGCGGTCGGGATTGCGACGACTCTCATCGCGTCCCTTACTGCCTGCCTGAAGCTCGACATCACCAATCCGCCGATCAGCCAGCTTCCAGCGGGCGGCACTCACGTTCTGTTCATTGGAAACAGCCTCACGTACACGAACAATCTTCCCCAGACCGTTGCAGATCTTGCCGACGCGTCGGGAGACACGATCCGCGTTCTCGAGGTTGCTCTGCCCAATTTTGCGGTGATCGACCACGTCCTCGGAATGAGCAACGCCGTCGGTGTGATACAGTCTCAAGCGTGGGATTACGTCGTGCTGCAACAAGGACCGACGACAACGCTCGTCAACCGCGACACGCTGGTAATCGCGACCAGGGCGATCGATCCGTATGTAAAATCAGCCGGGGGCCGGACGGCGATCCTGATGCCGTGGCCACACATCGATGAGCCCCACCTGTTCAACGCAGT
>JAYUWU010000010.1:0-16685 GCA_043753365.1 Gemmatimonadaceae bacterium
CGAAGTTCACGATCGATGATGCAGCAGAAATCACGATAGAGGCGAACCCGGAGGACATCTCGACCGAATCGGTCGCCGCATGGAGCGCGTCTGGAGTCAATCGACTTTCGATCGGGATACAGAGCTTCGACGACGCTGTACTCGCATGGATGCATCGCGTGCATACCGCTGGCGATGCTGTGCGGGCAATCGACGTCGCCCGAGAGGGCGGGATGATGAACTTTTCGGTCGATCTCATATTTGCCTTGCCGGCCGAGTTGAATCGGTCATGGGAGCGTGATCTCGATGAGACTCTTGCCGTCGACCCGCCACACATTTCCCTCTACGGACTTACGATCGAGCCGGCGACTCCCCTTGCGAGGTGGCAGGCGCGCGGGAGCATGAGCGCTGCCGACGAGGACCTTTACGCGCGTGATTTCCTTCTTGCCGATTCGAAGGCTGCAGCGCTCGGATACCGCCACTACGAGGTCTCCAACTTCGCGAAACCCGGCCTGGAGTCGCGGCATAACTCTGCCTACTGGACCGGGGCCAGCTACCTGGGAATCGGGCCGTCGGCGCATTCGTTCGACGGTGAGGCGCGTCACTGGAACGTACGTGCCTACGCGGAATGGGTCCATCGCCTCGGTTCTGGCGTTCCAGTCATCGAGAGCAGGGAAGTTTTGACCGAATCGAATCGCGCAGCGGAGCGTGTTTACCTCGGGCTTCGAACCGACACCGGATTGACCCCCGGATTTTCGGATCTCGAGACAGCAAAACGATGGCTCGCGCCGGGGTGGGCGAGCATCGATGGCGGAGTCGTCAGGCTCACTCCTGAGGGCTGGCTGCGCCTCGACTCACTTGCCGCCGGGTTGACAGGTTTTTGAAATCATTGCTACGTTTGAACTTATGCCGTTTCCCGAGCTGACTGAGCGCGAGCGCCGGGTCCTCGAGGCGGTCATCCAATCGTATGTAGAAACCGCGCAGCCCGCAGGATCAAATGCGATCGCGCGCAGGTTCGGCCTTGGCGTTTCGCCGGCCACCATCCGGAACACGATGAGCGACCTCGAAGACAAGGGACTGCTCTATCATCCGCACACGTCCGCGGGGCGTGTCCCCACGGACGTGGCGTATCGCGTATACGTAGATTCGCTGATGCCGCTGCCTGAGCCTGGAATGGTCGAGCGCGATCAGCTCAATGCGCGCATTGCGAACGGCGGCTCAGCGGTCGAGTCGATTCTTCGGAGGGCTGCCCAGAGCCTCGGCGTGATCACGCAGGAGCTGGGTGTCGCGCTCGGGCCGCGTCTCGACAACAGCGTGGTGGAGCGTCTCGACCTCGTCAAGCTGTCGTCGGAGCAACTTCTCGTCGCGTTGACTTTGTCCGGCGGCGCAGTGCGGACGATCTTCGTCGAGTCGCGTGCCGAGATCGCGGATATCGCTGTTGCCGAGGTTACCAACGTTTTGAACGAACGCATCTCGGGGTTGACGCTTCGCGAGATACGCACGTCGCTTGCTGACAGGCTGCGTGACACGGGCCCGACGCGGGACGCGGCCGAACTGCTCAACATCTTCATAGAGGAAGGGGAGCAGCTTTTCGAGAGTGCGACAGAGCGTGACGACAACGTGCTTCTCGGTCAGCCCTCACTTCTTGCCGAGCAACCCGAGTTTGCAAACCTCGACAACATGCGGAAGCTCGTGGCGCTCACGGAGACCCGCGAACATCTCGGCGACCTGCTCCGCAGCCGCAGCGACAAACCCGGGATCACGATCAGCATCGGCAACGAGCATCGTGACCCGACGCTCGAAAATTTCACGATAGTAACAGCGCAGTATCGCTCCGGCGCCGTAACCGGCGTAATCGGCGTGATTGGTCCAACGAGAATGCCGTACGACAAGGTGATCTCGCTCGTGACTCACACGTCCCGACTTCTCACAGACCTACTGGATTAACGAAGCCAAAGATGGCCGATTTTTATAACACTCTCGGAGTTCCGAGAAATGCTTCCGACGAAGACATCAAGAAGTCCTATCGAAAGCTTGCGATGACGTATCATCCCGACCGCAACAACGGTGCGCGCGAGGCTGAGGAAAAATTCAAGGAGATCACTGAAGCTTATGACGTTCTTCGTGATCCGGAAAAACGCGCGATGTATGATCGATATGGCGAGGCTGGCCTGCGCGGTGGCGCTGGCGGCTATCATCATGTCGATCTTGCCGAAGCGCTGAACATCTTCATGCGCGATCTCGGCGGAATGTCGGGCTTCGGGGATCTCTTCGGTGGCGGCGGGCGTGGGGGACAGACAGGGCCGCGAACAGGTTCCGACATCCGCATCACCATGCCGCTCAAGTTGGCAGAGGTGGAGTCGGGCGTTGAGAAGAACGTGATGGTGAAGCTGCTCGCCACGTGTGACAAGTGCGAGGGAAGCGGAGCCGAGGCCGGCACGAGCGCAAACCGGTGCACGACGTGCGCTGGAGCGGGTGAAGTACGCCGCGCGCAGAAGTCGTTCTTCGGCCAGGTGATCAGCGTGACGCCGTGTCCGACCTGCGCGGGTGAAGGCACGATCATCGCTTCACCGTGCAGGAAATGTCGTGGCGAGGGACGCGTGCGGCAGGAAGAAAACGTTGTCGTCAAGGTTCCGCCCGGAGTTGCGACGGGTCAGTACATGACGATGCGCGGCGTCGGCAACGTCGGGCCGCGCGGCGGCGGCAAGGGCGACATCCTCGTCGTCTTCGAAGTCGAGGAAGATCCACGCTTCGAGCGGGACGGCGAAGATCTTTACTGCGAAGTGCTCGTCACATTTCCCCAGTTGGTGTTCGGCGCCGACGTCGAAGTACCGACAGTCAGCGCCAGCGTTACCCTGCACGTTCCGCCGCGAACGGAAAGCGCGCAGGTATTCCATCTTCGCGGCCGGGGCCTGCCGCGCGTCAATGCATCGGGAGTGGGCGATCTTCACGTGAGACTTCAACTCTACACGCCTGAAGAACTGACGGCCGAAGAGGAGACTCTCATCAAGCGTCTGGGCGAGTTGCAGGTGGCTCCTCAGCAGCGTCGCCAGAAGGGGTTCTGGTCGAAGGTCAAGGAATCGCTGGGAGCGTGACCGGCGACGATGCCGGTACGAAATCCGGTCGCGGTCAGCGACCGTGGACCGCCCTGCGCATCACGCCCAGTGTCGATCCGGAGATAGTCTCGGAGGCACTTTTCGCGGCAGGATCTCAGGGCGTGCAGGAGGACGGCAGTTCGCTCGTCACTCACTTTCCGCCTGACTACGACGTCGCATCATTGACTGCAGCCGTAAGGTCAATCGATCCTTTGGCCCGCATCGACGTCAGCGAAGCTCCCTCAGTAGACTGGAGCGCCTGGCGTGCGTCTGTAGGAGCCCATCGCCTTGGGAAACTGAGCCTGGTGCCACCGTGGCTGGCGGACGATGAGGATTCAATGCAGGTGGTCATCGATCCCGCAATGGCATTCGGGACCGGTGAGCATGCGACGACGCGTGGAGTAGCCAGGCTGATGCAACTAATGCCGCGGATCCCCGAGCTTGTTGCCGACATCGGAGCAGGGAGTGCCGTGCTGGCGATTTGCGCGGCACGGCTTGGCGCAACGAAGGTCTTCGCGATCGAGATCGATCATGATGCAATCGGGAACGCTGAGTCAAATGTGGAAGTGAACGGTGTCGCTGATCGCGTGTTCGTGTTCGAGGGAGATGCAGGCGCCCTTCTGCCTCTGGTTGCGCCTGTCGGGCTGATACTTGCGAACATTATCTCGTCGGTGCTGATCGACTTGCTTCCGACCATCTCGGATTCGCTTGCCCCACGCGGGAATGCGATACTTTCGGGGATTCTCGTCGAGGAGAAGGACCGGATGCTCGAAGAGCTCGGCTCCGGGGGCTGGATCGTCTTGTCACAGGATGAGGAGGCTGGGTGGTGGAGCGTTCTGATAGAGCGCCCGCGGTAACGTTCTTTGCGCCCGAGGTTTTCACCTCCGGGAGCTCGATAACACTCGGCGACGAAGCCGCGCAGCACGCTCGCGTGCTGAGGATTGGCGCTGGTGAACCCGTCGGTCTCAGGGACGGTGCGGGTGGCGCGGCGCGCGGAGTAATCTCGAGGACGGCAAAGCGCTCGCTTACGATCGACGTCACCGAAGTATGGGATGTCCCAGCTTTCCCACCGATTCACCTGCTCGTCCCGGTCGCGGACCGTGATCGAATGCTGATGCTGGCCGAGAAGTGCACGGAACTGGCGGCGGCGAGTTGGCGGCCGGTGATATGGCGTCGATCGCGGAGTGTTGGTCCTGCCGGCGATGGTCCCGCCTTCCAGTCGCGACTGAAGTCCCGGATGATTTCCGCCCTCACTCAGTCTGGTGGCGCATGGTTGCCCGAGATACATCCATCGGCGCCCGTTAGTCGAGCTATTGCTGCAGCCCCTTCGGGGACTCGTCTCCTCCTCGATGCAAGCGCGAGCCAGGCGCTGATTGGCGCGACCATGGAGCTTCCAGTCGCGCTTGCGATCGGGCCTGAAGGCGGCTTCGACGATCGCGAGAAGGAGGAAATGATTGCCGGTGGTTTCACTCCGGTGTCGATCGCTGGACCGACATTGCGATTCGAGACTGCGGCAATCGCCGCACTCGCGATAGTTCGCGCAAAACTCGGCACCAGCACCAGCAACGAGGAGGTTGGGGCGTGAGTCATGACTGCCTGTTCTGCAGGATTGCAAGTGGCGACATCAGGACGGCGTTCGTTGCCGAAAACGCCGACGCGGTTGCGTTTCGAGACATCAATCCACGCGCTCCGCTGCATGTGCTGGTAATCCCGCGTTCGCATGTGGATTCGCTGGCTTCCGCGACCGATGATGCTCTTCTCGGATCGCTCCTCGGTCTCGTCGCGCAGATTGCCCGCGAGGAGGGTGTTGCCGAGAGCGGGTACCGGGTGGTGATAAATACGGGAGATGATGGAGGGCAGACGGTTCCGCACCTCCATCTGCATCTGCTGGCTGGACGGCATATGGATTGGCCGCCCGGTTAGGGGGAGCAATTCGGAACTACCGGGGGAAAGGAGTTTTTGAAGTGCCAGGAGTTATTGACGGGGATGCCGGAGCGCGACGCGCTGGGTCCCGAGCCTCACGAATTCCTATTTGGGGTAATAACCGCAACCGACTGGGGCATGTTCATCGGCGACGCTGTTCCGCAGTTTCCAAAAAAGGCCAGACGATGCTGTTGCTACAAGCATCGTTTGCCGCGCCCGGTTGAGCTTCAAAACCTCCTGGCACTTCAAAGCCTCCGTTCCCAGTGTACCACCAGCCCCTTTCGATAAATCGACATTTGGAGGCCTTACCGTTGTCGCGAAAGGCTCACAGGAATTAGCAGCGGTTCGCTTGCCCCGATGCCGCCCACCCGGCTAAATTTCCCAGTCTATCCATGCCGGCGTCACAAACGCCACGAAGGGGGGAAGTAGATTTTGTCGGAAGTCATTATCCATGACGACGAGAACTTTGAGCGCGCGCTGAAGCGCTTCAAGAAGAAGTGCGAGAAAGCGGGCATTCTTTCCGATCTTCGCAAGCACCGTCATTACGAGAAGCCGAGCGAGCGCCGCAAGCGCAAGCTGAACACGGCTATGCGCAAGAACCGCCGTACCAGGCGGGTCTAACGTGTCCGAGCTTCTCGCGCGGTTGCAGGGTGACCTGAACGCCTCGCGAAAAGCGCAGGACAAGCTAGCGACGCTGCTTCTCGGGACTGTCATCTCCGAGGTCAAGAACCGGCGCATCGAGCTGCAACGCGACCCGGACGACACCGAAGTAGTCGACGTGCTTAGAAAGGCAATCAAAAAACGCCGTGAGTCGGTCGAGATGTATGACAAGGCCGGCCGCGGCGATCTTGCAGACAGGGAGCGCCAGGAAGCGGCAGCTCTCGAGAAATATCTTCCCCCTGCTGTCAGCGATGAGGAAATCAGGACAGCCGTTCGTGCCGCGATGGCAGGTGGTGCAGCCGCAATCGGCCCGCTGATGGGCAAGGTTCTGCCGCAGTTCAAGGGCCGCGCCGAAGGCGGTATCATCAACGCAATAGCTCGTGAGGAGCTCGTCAAGCAGGGGTGATAAGCCGGCCTGAGAGGTACACGACCCGAACCTGCGACGTCACTCGCGGGTTCGGGTTTTTGCATCCATGAACAGACACGCGCTTGCAGTTCTCGAATTCGACGCCGCTCTCGGCCTTGTAGCGGGTCACGCCAGCTCGGCGCTCGGCGCGGAGCGCGTTCGCGAACTTCGCCCCCGCACGGAGCGTGACTGGATAGAGCGGGAACACTCGCGCGTTACCGCGATGCGGAGCATGGTCGACGGCGATGCCGCATGGCATCCTCAGCAACTTCACGATATCCGTGGCGCACTTTCCCGCCTGCGAGTAGAGGGTGCTTCGCTATCCGCTGCAGAGCTCCTCGGCGTGCGCAAAGTTCTTACGGCGTCGCGACTTTCCGCCGAGAGCTTCAAGTCTGATGGTATCGCGGCAATCGCCACGGCGATGCTCAGGCCCGAGATCGATGCCCACATCGTCGCCCGCACCGAGGAGAAGGCGCTGGATTCGGCGATCGACGATGACGGCAACGTAAAGGACGACGCATCGCCGTCGCTGCGGCGTATCAGGCGCGAGCTGCGCGGGGCGCAGGGTGAGATTGTGAAGCTGCTCGAGCGTTTCGTCTCGCGGCTCGAGTCCCGCTTTCAGGTACCTGATTCCTCAGTCACGGTGCGCAATGGGCGCTTCGTCATTCCGGTGAGGCGCGAAGCGCGAGTCATCGTTGGCGGAATCGTCCATGATGCGTCCAGCACCGGCGGCACTCTGTTCGTGGAGCCGCCCGCGGCAGTCGAAGCAGGGAATCGCCTGCGTGAGCTCGAGGCCGAGGAGCTGCGTGAGATCGATCGCATTCTCTCCGAGCTGACTCAGTCGATCCGACCCATCCGCGACGAAATAGCGGCTGCTCTCGAGGCAATGGTCGTTCTCGACACGCTCTACGCGCGGGCAAGATTCGCGAAAGACATTCGCTGCGGAGCAATAGAGTTCTGCGAGCCGTCCCAGGGTTTTGCCGTGCTCGAGGGCAGACATCCCCTGCTCATCGAGCAGGGCATCGCGGTTGTGCCCTTCGACCTTACGCTGGAACCCGGTGAGCGAACTCTGCTGATTTCCGGTCCTAACACGGGCGGGAAGACAGTGCTTCTCAAATCGCTCGGGTTGTTTACGGCGATGGCGCAATCCGGAGTGCCGGTTCCGGTCAGCGATGAATCGCGCCTCGCGATCTTCGACGATGTATATGCTGATGTCGGCGACGAGCAGTCGATCAGCTCGAGTCTCTCGACATTCAGCGCCCATCTGAAAAATCTGTCGGAAGTGTTGAAGCAGGCGACATCAGACTCGCTGGTGCTGATCGATGAGCTCGGCTCAGGCACTGATCCGGTGGAGGGCGCGGCACTTGGGGGTGCAATTCTGGAAGCGCTCACTGCCCGGCGCAGCCTCTCCGTCGCTACAACTCATCTTGGTGCGCTGAAAGAGCTCGCGACAGAGGTCGATGGCGTTGTCAACGCATCCCTTCAGTTCGACTCGGTTGCCCTTGCCCCGACCTACCGCTTGATAAAGGGAATCCCGGGGCGGTCATACGGCATCAGCATCGCACGACGGCTCGCGCTTCCCGATGACGTGCTCGCGCGCGCCGAAGCCCGCCTTCCGTCCGGCGAGCGCGATGTGAACGCGCTTCTTGCCGAGCTCGAGCAGCGTGAGAGAACTCTCACCGAGCGCGAGCGTCAGTCCGCGGAGATAGCTGAAGACGCGAGCGATCGCGCGCGCCGCGTTGCCGAGCGTGAAGCCGCTGTCCGGGAAAAGGAGCGAACTGCAGAAAAGGACGCGCGCCGCGAGGCTCGCAGGCTCTTTCTCGATGCGCGCGCGGAAGTCGATCGAACCATCAAGGAGCTGCGGGAATCAGCTGCGGTCGCCGTCGAGCAGGGTGCTCGCGAAGCGCGCAGGAAGATGGAAACTCTCGCGGCTTCTGAAAACCAGGCTCTGGCTTCTCTCGAGGAGGAGGATGCGCCTCGCCAGGTAACGCGGTCGATGGACGCACCAGGTGGCGCGATCAAGGAAGGCGATTACGTAACCGTTGCTACCCTCAGCGGACGCAAGGCGAGGGTACTGGAGTTTCGGGATGGATCTGCGGTCATTGCACTTGGATCGGTGAAGATGACTGTGCCGCGAACTGCTCTCGCGAAAGCACATCCGCCCGAAGGAGCTGATCGCGCTGCCATCGCGATTCGTGGAGACATCCCGGAAATCGAGGTCAAAACCGAGATCGACCTGCGGGGTTTACGAGTCGGAGAGGTCGACGATTTCCTCATGCATGCAGTCGACTCGGCGGTGCGCGCAGACCTCAAGCTGCTGCGGATCATCCACGGCAAGGGGACTGGTGCACTAAGGGAACGCGTGGGCGAGATGCTGCGAAAAGAGTCGCGAGTCGCCAGCTTTCGTCCTGGTGCGTGGAATGAAGGTGGTGCCGGCGTCACGGTCGTGGAGCTCGCGTGATTCCTGACGAGATCATCGAACAGGTTCGCGAAGCAGCTGACATTGTCGGAATAATCGGCGAGTACGTACCGCTCAAGCGAACCGGAGCGGACTTCCGCGGACCGTGTCCCTTTCACCAGGGCACGCGCAGGAATTTCTCGGTAGTCCCCAACAAGCGGCTCTACCACTGCTTCGTCTGTGGCGAGAGTGGCGACGTGTTCAAGTTCCTGCAGAAGCGGCTCGGAATGGAATGGCCCGAAGCCGTACGCCTTGTTGGCGAGAAGACAGGCATCGAGATCCCCGACACCAAAGTGCGTCGTGAGGGTCCAGATCCACGCGAGCCTTTCTGGGAGATCAACGCGACGGCGGCCGCATATTTCCAGCGCGTCCTGTGGGAAGAACCAATTGGCGAGACAGGCCGTGCGTATCTGAAGGAACGCGACGTTTCGCGCGAGACCGCGGAGACATTCGGGATCGGCTTCGCACCGCGCGAGATCGGGCTCATGCGCGTCTACATGAACTCACTTGGCTTCGACAATCCGCGCCTGGTCGAGAGCGGGCTGCTCGTCTCCAACGACCAGGAAACCGAGCCGCGGCCGCGCTTCCGAAACAGGCTCATGTTCCCGATCCTCGATGTGCAGGGACGGAACATCGGATTCGGCGGACGCCTTCTTGGGCCAGGCGAGCCCAAGTATCTGAACTCGCCCGAATCGCCGGTGTTCTCGAAAGGCAAAATGCTTTATGGGCTCAACCGCGCACGCAACCAGATCCGCCGGGCAGACAGGGCACTGGTTGTCGAAGGGTACTTCGACGCGCTTCGACTGATGGCCGCGGGGATCGAAGAGGTCGTCGCGCCGATGGGAACCGCTCTGACTGAAGCCCAGGGGACTCTGCTCAAGCGATACTCGCGCAACGTGTTTCTCCTCTACGACAGTGATGCTGCGGGACTGAAAGCGACATTTCGTGCCGGTGATGAGCTCCTGCGACAGGGGTTTGCGGTTCGCGTTGTAACGTTGCCAGCTGGAGAAGACCCCGATTCATACACGCGCGAGCACGGCGCCGAGGGGATGGAAACGCAGCTGTCGGCAGCGATCGACGTCTTCGACCGCAAGATTCAGATACTAGAGCGCGCCGGGTGGTTCGCCGAGCTTCAGAAGAAGCGGCGCGCCCTCGATCGCCTGCTCCCTACGATTCGCGCTACTTCTGACGAGATAATGCGTGATCTTTACGTGAACCGCGCCAGTGAGGTCACCGGCGTGGACCGGACAATTCTGTTGCGCGAGCTGGGCGTCGCGAAATTGACGATAGACGCGGAGCCTCAGCGAATTGAAGAGCGGCCGCCCGCTCCCGCAATTCGTGAGCGTCCCGGCGACAGGCGTGAACCACGACGGGGCGGCGGTAATGCGGCCGAGCGTGAGCTCGTGCGAGCGATGCTGCAGCAGCGGTCGAGGGTGGAGAGTATTGCGGAGCGAGTCGGTCCGGATTCTTTCCGGGATCCGCGTTACCGCTCGATTTTTGCTGCTTTGCTCGAGTCGGGTGACGACGGATCGCTGGAGACCATTGCCGGGAACTTGGATCCCGACGCGCTCGATGTCGCCCAGGAACTTGTCGGGGACACTGAGGGGATGGACGCGCAGCGCACGGTCGACGACTCGATCACGCGACTGAACGTGCGCGAGATGGAGGAAAGGCTCTTCGACATCGACAGGCTGTTGCCGATCGCAGACGAGAGCCAGAAGGAAGTGCTGCACGAGGAGCGGCAGAAGCTCGTGCAGAAAATGAGGGCGTCTGGAAAGATGAGATTCAAGGCATACCGCCAGGGAAGGTCACGCTGAGAGGAGAAGAAGAAATGCAAAGCGAAGTCGAAGCGTTGTTGGCACTTCAGGAAGATGACTCACGAATACTCGAGCTGGAGTCGAGGCTTCAGGCACTCGATCCGCGGATGGCAGCGCTCGACAGAAAAAAGGAGAATGCCGAGTCAGCCGTCGCGCGATCGAAGGCGGCAGTCGAGGCGGAAGAGCGGCGCCAGCGCGAGCTTCAGGGAAAGATCGCGCAGCACAAGCAGATGCAGGAGAGGAATCTTGCTCAGCTCGACGCTGTCAAGCGTCTCAAGGAAGCGACTGCTGCAATGGCCCAGGTGGAATCGGCAAGGCGTATTATCGCCGATGATGAAAGCGAGCTGCAGGCTCTCAATCGCAGGATCGGAGAGATGCGCACTGCAGTGGTTACGAATGAGGCAAGCCTCACGACGGTTGAGGAGGAGCAGGCTGCAGCGCGCGAAGAGATTTTGACCGAGCGCTCCGAAATCGACGCTTCGCTTTCCGATGCTCGCGCTGAGCGTGACGGCAAGACGGGATCCGTGTCGCGCCCGCTGCTCGGCAAGTACGACCGCATCCGCACCCGCCGGGCGCAGGCGCTCTATCCGCTGAGGGGAGAGTCCTGCGGTAACTGCGATACTGCGATTCCAATGCAGCGTCGTAATCACATGGCGATCAATGGACCGATCGATGTCTGCGAAGCATGCGGTGTTCTGCTGTATCGTGCAGGAGCGTCATGACGTGTCGGTGGATTTCTGGTGTAATCTGAAATGGAAGTCGAACGAGGAGAAAGTTTGTCCGGCATTGTAAACAGGGACGACGTTTGAGCAGAGCCCGGTCCAGATGGGTAGTTCCCGAGCCGCCTGATCCGACGGCAGTCGCCGCGCTTTGCGCCAATCTTCAGCTCACCGAGCAGGTAGCGAAGCTCCTGCTCATAAGGCGTCATGCTGACGACGAAGCGGCGAAGAAATTCCTGAGGCCCAGACTGGATCAGCTTCGTGATGCGAGCTACATCAGGGGCGCGGAAACCGCAGTCGAGCGACTGGCGCGCGCATCGACAGCCGGCGAGACGGTTCTCGTCCATGGCGACTATGACGTAGACGGAATGTGCTCGACGACGATTCTCACTCGCGTCCTGAGACAATTCGGAGCGAAGGCGGTCCCGTTCATTCCGAACAGAATGAATGACGGCTACGACCTCGGCCCTGCCGGCGTGAAGGCCGCTGTCGAAGCGAATGCAACCGTCGTGATCACATGTGACTGCGGCACCAGTGCACTCGAGCCCGTTGCCGAGTTATGCTCAGCGGGGATCGATGTGATCATCACCGACCATCACCTTCCCGGGAGTGCGCTGCCGGTTTGCCTGGCAATCCTGAATCCGAATCAGGATGAAGGCGTCGACCCCGATAAGGATCTGGCTGCCGTGGGCGTCGCGTTCAAGCTTGCGCTGGCGCTCGCGAAGAGGCTGGGGAAGAACGATGCCTTCATCTGGCGTATGCTCGATCTCGTGGCGCTTGCGACAATTGCCGACGTCGCTCCGCTGACCGGGGAGAACCGAATATTGGTTCGCTACGGGCTTCGCATGCTCACGCAGACTGAGAACGTCGGGCTGCGCGCGATGATCCGCGCCGCCGGGCTCGACACGAAACAGATCACCGCTGGGCGGGTCGGTTTCATATTGGCTCCACGGCTCAATGCAGCGGGGCGGATTGGCGACGCATTGACTGGAGTGGAGCTGCTGCTCACTGACGATCAGCACCGCGCGAACGAGATCGCGCGCAAGCTGGAGGAGCTGAACGAGAAGCGGCAGGAACTTGATCGCGCCGCTCTCGAACAGGCACGTGAAATGGTCGCGCAGCTTGATCTCGACAAGACTTTCGGAATCGTTCTCGCGCACGAGGGCTGGCATCCCGGCGTGATAGGAATCGTTGCGTCGCGCCTTGTCGAAGAATTTGGCCGGCCGACAATTCTCATTGCACTTGAAGGCGACACAGGCAAAGGCTCAGGCAGGAGCATCTCGCGGCTCCATCTGCGCGACGCGCTCGAAGACTGCAGCGAGTACCTGGTCCGCTTCGGTGGACACAAGATGGCAGCCGGCGTGACGATTTCGCGTGATCAGGTCGCCGGCTTTGCGAGGCGATTCAACGAGGTAGCCGCGTCGAAGCTGACGCGTGAAGACCTGGTGCCGGACGTGTTCATAGACCTCGAGGTCGCGATCGACTGCGCCAACGACGACCTCGAGCGGATGCTTCGCCACTTCGAGCCGTTCGGCATGGGGAATCCGACGCCGGTTCTCGTAGCGCGTGATGTGAAGCTGGCCGCGCCGCCGAAGCTGGTCGGTCGCGACGGATTGAAGCTCAAGCTCTCGACAGGAAAGGGAGAGCTCGACGCGATCGGTTGGGGAATGGCGCATCGCTTCGGCGAGTTCGATCCGGCAATCAGGGTCGACATAGCATTCCGGCTCGAGCGCGACGAGTATCGTGGCGAGAGCAGACTTCAGGCACGCATCGCAGACATTACCTCGCGCTTCACAGAGAATTAGCAATGCGCATAGTGGCCGGACGGTGGCGAGGTCGTAGAATCGAAGCGCCACCGGGAACTGGCGTGCGGCCGACCCTCGACCGAGTGCGGGAAGCGTGGATGAGCATCCTGCAGCTCGAAATACCCAATGCGCGCGTCATCGATCTGTTCGCTGGGTCCGGCGCACTCGGCCTCGAGTGTCTCTCCCGTGGCGCCAGGTCGGCTGACTTCGTTGAGAAAGACCTCAAGACGATCAGGACGCTCACGTCCAACATAGAGCTTCTCGGCGCAACCGAGACATGTTCGATCCACCGGACTGATGCGTTGCGCTACGCAGAAGGTCTTGCCGACGGTGCATTCGACATCGCTGTTGCGGATCCGCCGTATACAGGGGGAATTGCTTCCAGTCTGGCCGAGGTCTGGCTGGCGACCCATTTCTCATCGATACTCAGTATAGAGCACGATTCGCGCACTCCGCTCCCGGGAGGCAGCGAGACACGCAGATACGGAACCAGCGCCATCACCTTTTACCGAGCCGGGGAATAGCGTGGGCACAGTCGCCATCTATGCGGGAAGCTTCGACCCAATTACCCGCGGGCACGAAGACCTGATCAATCGAAGCTGTGCATTCGTCGACAAGCTGGTCGTTGCGGTCGCCAACAACAGCTCGAAGAAGCCGCTGTTTACGCCCGACGAGCGCGTCGCGATGATCCGGAACGCGACGAGTGAGAACAAGTGCGTCGAAGTCAGGCAATTCCAGGGACTTCTCGTCGACTTCGCCCGGGAGGTCGGCGCGTCGCTCATCATCCGTGGTCTTCGCGCTGTCTCCGATTTCGAGTACGAGTTCCAGATGGCGCTCATGAACCGCAATCTCTCACCCGGTCTCGAAACCGTGTTCATGGTTCCGTCGGTGGAAACCACCTACATAAGCTCCAGTATCATACGCGAGGTTGCGCAGTTTGGTGGCAATCTTGACGGACTCGTTCACCCCGCTGTCGCGGTGGCGCTTCGCACCAGGTTCGATGAGGCGCGTCAGAAGGAATGACGCGTTTCGTCGACGGCATTCGCGCCCGCGCATCGGCGCTCGCCTGCTCGATCGCTTTTCCCGAGTCCCACGACGAACGTGTGCTCAGTGCAACAGCCGAATTGGCGGCCACCGGGATCGTACGCCCGGTTCTCATTCTCGATCCACAGCGCCCCGACACGCATGGCGCAGCGCGCGCCACCGGGGCTGCAGTTGTCGAAGCTGACGGAGGGTCGGTCCTGGACTTTGCGAACCGACTTGTTGCCTCGGGCGACCTCGATGGCTGCGTTGCTGGTGCGTCGTACACCACGGCCGAGGTACTCCGGTCTGCCCTCAGGGTCATAGGCGTCCGTCCCGGGCTACGGACAGTTTCGAGCGCGTTTTACATGGTTGCCAGTCGTGACTGGGAGGCGCGCAGCGAAGTGCTGACATTCACTGACTGCGCCGTCGTTCCGTATCCATCTCCTGAGCAGCTCGCAGACATCGCGCTGTCTGCGGCATCCGACCGACGAATCATCGTTGGCGACGAGCCTCGTGTCGCGCTCCTGTCATTCAGCACGGCCGGTAGTGGGTCAGGCCCGAGCGTCGAACTGGTTCGGGAGGCGCTCGCGATTATTCGCGCCCGCGAGCCCGGACTCGCAGTGGACGGAGAATTGCAAGGTGATGCCGCGCTGGTCCCGGCAGTTGCATTACGGAAAACCCCGGGGTCGATAATCGCCGGGGATGCCAACGTTCTTGTTTTCCCGACGCTTGATGCTGGCAACATCGCGTACAAGCTGGTCCAGCGACTCGCGGGAGCGAGTGCAATCGGGCCGGTGCTGCAGGGACTTGCAAGACCGGTTGCCGATCTCTCGCGCGGTACGCAGCCGGAGGACATTATTAACGTCGCCGCGATCACGGCGCTTCAATCGCTCGCCGGGCCGGTTCAGAACTAATCGGAGAAAAGAATGAGTTTCGCAATCAGTAAGCAGGGGGAGGTTGTGGTCGTGGACGTCGAAGGCCAGCTGATAGTCGGGAATCGCCAGGAGCTCAAGCAGAAGGTCCTGGACGAGCTCGAGAAAGGTGAGAAGAAGTTTCTCATCGACTTCAGCCAGACAGGCTACATCGACAGCTCCGGTCTCGGAGTGCTCGTTTCCCTATCCAAGAAGATCCGCGAGCAGGGCGGTGAGCTCCGGCTTGCCAACCTGAACGACGATCTGCAGACACTCTTCGAGCTCACGAAGCTCGATACTCTGTTCCAGATCTCGGACACGCGGGAGCGCGCGCTCGAGAGCTTCTGATGGGTCGTTCGCGGGTCGCAATGGATGTGCAGATACCCAGCGACGTCAAATACATTGAAGGTGTTGTAGAGCTCGCGACGCAGAAGTGTCGCGAGCTTCGCGTTCCTGCCAGCAAGTGCTCGCTCAACGTGCGCGTTGCGCTCGCTGAGGCAATCTCGAATGCGATCCTGCGCGGCAACGCTGACACACCCGACAGCCATGTTCGCGTGCGTGCAACCGTGAGCGATCATAAGCTGGTCTTCGAGATCGTCGACGACGGCCCGGGCTTTGACCTCGGCGCAGACAGACCCGATCCCACAGCTCCCGAAAATCTTTTTAATGAGGACGGACGCGGTCTCTTCCTCATGCATCGCTTGATGGACGAAGTCGAGCAGTTCCAGAAAAACGGCAACGTCGTGCGCCTCACCCTCCGGCTCGAATGAAAGAGCTGGATGCCGTCCTGTCCGCGTTCCGCGAGATGACGCGGTGCGAAGCCGCAGTCTGGACCGCGCGCGCGGATGTAGCTGACCAGCTGTCCCCGGTTGCAAGATCCGGCTCGCGTGTGCCGCTGCCTGATGCGTTACCGCCCGCGAACGCAACAACCCCGATGTCGGTCAACGATGGCACCATGCTCGTCGTCCCCGTTCCGGGAGTTCGGCGAACGTGGCTGGCCGTTGTGCCATCCCAGGAAGATGCGGCACGTGGGGAGACGCATCTGCGCATGCTGCTTCCGTTTGTCGCTCAGGTGCTTCGGGGGGCCCAGGAAGTGGAGCACGCCGCGCTCGAGCTGGCCGAGCGCTACGAGGAGATCAATCTCCTGTACACGATCGGCGAGATACTTGGGAGGACTGTTTCACTCGAGAGCGCCGCATCGACGATTCTTACCGAAATATCAGAAACCGTCGGCGCGCGACACGCGTCGATCCTCGTCCATGAGCCGTCGACCAACTCGCTTCACGTAGTTGCCGCCATCGGCACCGATGCCGCAGATGCGCCGTGGATTCACGTCGAGGATCCAGACTGTGTTTCGTCGCGCGTTTTTCGCACTCAGCACCCGGTCATTGTAGAGGCCGGAGTGATGGAGTGTGAAGCCGAGCGGCCGTACAGGCGGGGCGAGATGCTTTCTGTCCCGATCATGTGGACGACTCCATCCGGCGGCGAACCCCTGGGAGTCGTGAATCTCTCTGACCGCCGGTCACGCCAGCCCTACAGTGCGGGCGATCAGAAGCTGGTCGCTGCGATTGCAACTCAGATCGGCACCGCGATCCAGAACGCACGACTGGTGAAGTCTTCACTCGATCAGCAGAAGCTGCTTCAGGAGATGTATCTCGCGCACGATCTCCAGATGAAGTTGTTGCCGAAGACGAGCATCGTCGCGCCTGAGGCAGAAGTTGCGGCGCGGGTCGTCCCGGCTGAAAGCGTTGGCGGAGATTTCTATCACCTCTTCAGGATGCCGCGAAACCGGACCGGCGTGATGATCGGTGACGTCTCCGGCCACGGATATCGCGCGGCACTCATCATGGCACTCGCCATGAGCGCGTCAGCAATTCACGCCCAGAGCG
>JAYUWU010000011.1:0-49422 GCA_043753365.1 Gemmatimonadaceae bacterium
AGGCCCCTGCTGTTGCCAAGTGCATTCGAGCCAGCGTTGATGACGATGAATCCTGCTGCCTGAAGGTCACCCGCGCTTCTCGCAGGAGCGAGAGCAGTAAGGGCGGCACGCGCCCGGTCCTCAGGAGTGAGATTAGCGGTCGAATCGAAGTAGCGTTCAACGGGCAGATACGTCTGTGCTCCGATACCATCGAGCCACTCCGGATCATCCGGCGACAACCTTGTAAGCGTCTCGGCCTGTTCGACGACGCGCTTGAGCGACTCATCAGACATGTCGTTCGTTACGGCTGTCGCGTGTTTCTTTCCAATGACGCTCGTAACCGAGATCTGCTGGTTCCAG
Source organism: Gemmatimonadaceae bacterium (assembly GCA_043753365.1). Taxonomy (GTDB): domain Bacteria; phylum Gemmatimonadota; class Gemmatimonadetes; order Gemmatimonadales; family Gemmatimonadaceae; genus UBA4720. The sequence goes on from JAYUWU010000011.1 coordinate 340, forward strand.
ACTCCACCGGCGGTCGACATCTGGTTCGCTGCAAAACGTACGTCGGCCTGATATCCGCCACCAACGTTCACGTTGATCTCGTCAGCCTTCGAAAGTTTCTTCACCTTCTCGATGACTTCCGCGGCCTGCTCCTGAGTCATAACCGCGCCCGCGGGCAGCATCTGGTTCGCGCCGATCAGGCGCTTCGGTTCCCCTCTTCTGTTCGTGCGGCTCACGCCGTCCTCCCAGTATTGATCACGTTGATCTGCTTGAACCTGCTGGGAACGCAGCCATGGCTTACCGCGTTCGACTGCGGCGGCTGGCCCTTTCCATCGTTGAAGCTGGAGCCGAGTTGATATGACTTCGGTCCGCCAATCATGTCCATTGCGTTCCAGAAGTCAGGCGTGCGCATCTGGTAGGCGACATCCTTGAGCATCCCGGCAATCTTGCCGTTGCGGATTTCATAGAACACCTGGCCACCGAACTGCGCATTGTAGCGCTGCTGGTCGATCGAGAACGATCCGTCGCCAATGATCGCAATTCCGCGATCCGTCGCCGAAATGAGATCCTCCCAGCCGATGTCGCGTGTGCCCGGAAGCAGCGACACGTTCGGCATTCTCTGGAACTGCACTGTTCCCCATGAGTCGGCGTTGGAGCACCCGTGTGACCTCACCGGAATGCGATTCTGGTCATACCACCACTTGAGTGCGTTGGCCTGCTCACGGGTGGTCTGGTAGTCGTTGAAGATTCCGTTCTTGACGATGAGGAAATCTTCAGGCTTTACGCCTTCGTCATCGTAACCGATCGTCGCGCATGCACCGGGTTCTGATCTGTCACCGCGAACGTTCATGAACTCAGGTCCGTACTTGAGCTTTCCAAGAACCTTGTCAGGCGGCGCAACGAAGCTCGTTCCTGCGTAGTTGGCCTCGTAACCCAGCGCGCGGTCGAGCTCGGTGGGGTGTCCGATCGACTCGTGAATCGTGAGCCAGAGGTGTGAGGGATGAAGGATGAGGTCGTAACGTCCCACCTCGACAGGCTTTGCTGTCAGCTTCTGGACTGCTTCTTCAGCCCACTTCGGTGCATTGCCGACCAGATCCTGCTCGAGCACGTATTCCCAGCCGCGTCCGGCCGGTGCAATGACGTTCGAGCGATTCTGGAAATCAGTGCGGTTTTCAGAGACTGCGGTGACCTGGAATGGAACTGAGGTACGGACGATCGTCTGGGTGACCACCGAACCTTCGGTGTTCGCAAAATTTCTGTCTTCCTTCACAAAAGCGAGGCCGGAAGTCACGAAACGAACGCCCTTTACAGCCATTGCCGCGGCATTCGCCTTCAGCAGGAGGTCGGCACGCTGCTCGATCGGAATCGTGAACGGGTCGATCGTGAACGAGCTCTTCCAGGTCACATCCTTGTGCACCTCATTGGGCACGAACTCGACAGGTTTGTCACGGGCTATGCGATTCGCCTTGGCGATAGCGACAGCCTCGCGAGCCGCCGCGGCAACGCCGTCGTTCGTGAGCGCCTTCGTTGCCGAAAACCCCCACGTTCCATCCACGAGAGCACGAACGCCGGCGCCGATCGAATCGGTGTCGGTCGTCGTCACGATCTGCTGCTCGCGAGTGAACACGAAGCTGTTGCGATACCGCCCGATTCGGACGTCGGAGTAGCTGGCGCCGGCGCTCCTCGCAGTGTTGATCGCTGTCATCATCAGCTCACGGACTCTGTCATCCGCTGGCATCTCGACGGGACGCGATATGATTCCGGCCATCGCGTCCGCCGGATTGAGCAGGCCAGCCGCGGCAATTCCAGCCGCAGTCATGCCGCTCTTCTTGAGGAAGTCTCGCCGTGTCTTCATGTGTATGAGGTTTGGGTGATCACCTGTCGAATATCAGCCCCGGTAAGGATGGCTGCAATCTGAGGATAGCTCTGCAACACGCCGCGCAGCCTGATCTTACAAAAGAATTACAGAAGGCGGACGATGCTTTGAGAGGCGTGGCCGCGTAGGTTACACCTCATGGCGCTACAATCGGTTACGGCAAAGTCACAGGGATCCTCGCGCGAAGAACTGCTGGAAGCTGCCTCGCGCCTGAGAGTTGAAGTGGCCCGCAGAATCGTCGGTCAGGAAGTCGTCATCGAGGAGATTCTGATGGCCCTGCTCGCCGGCGGACACGTACTCCTGGTAGGAGTTCCCGGCCTCGCAAAGACCCTGATGATCCGCAGCATCAGCGAGGCGATGCACCTCGACTTCCGCCGGATTCAGTTCACCCCTGATCTCGTTCCGAGCGACATAACGGGAACTGAAATCATGGAAGAAGACACGGCCACGGGCGGCCGCTCCTTCCGGTTCGTGAAGGGGCCGATCTTCGCCAACATTGTGCTTGCCGACGAGATCAACCGCGCACCGCCACGCACCCAGGCCGCACTTCTCGAAGCGATGCAGGAACACCGCGTCACCGCCGCGGGCGAGACGATGTCCTTGCCTGAACCTTTCTTCGTGCTTGCCACGCAGAATCCGATCGAGCAGGAGGGGACATACCCCCTCCCCGAGGCGCAGCTCGACAGATTCCTCTTCGACGTCCGCGTCGGATATCCCGATGAAGAGACGGAAGTGGGAATCCTCAGGGCGACGACAGGCAGCGAGATGGAGGCCCTTCGCCCCGTCATCGACGGACACGAGACGCGTGCGCTTCAGCGCCTCGTCCGCGACATACCCGCCGCAGACCCAGCACTCCGCTTCGCCGCCCGGCTGGCAAGAGCAACGCGTCCTGCCGAGAGTGATGCGTCGGAGACAGTGAAAAAGTACGTTCGCTGGGGTGCCGGTCCGCGCGCGGGTCAGGCTCTCATTCTCGGCGCCAAGGCGCACGCTCTTCTCGCCGGCAGGTTTGCGGTTTCACCGGCCGATATTGTTAGAGTCGCGCGACCGGTGCTTCGTCATCGCGTGCTTCCAAACTTCGCTGCTGAGGCGAAAGGGATCACTGTCGAGCAGATAATCGACGGACTGCTCGAGGACGTGAAGCCGCCCAAGAGCGACATCAAGCTGTAGGACGGATGGCTCTGGCGCCCGATTTTGCGGCCATCCTCGATGCCGTGCGCGGCATCAAGTGGCCCGCACGGGTTGCCGTCAGAGGAGGAATCCCCGGCGCGCACACTTCACGCATGCGGGGAATTTCCGCCGAGTTCACGGAATACCGTCCCTACAGGCAAGGGGATGATCTTGGCAGGATCGACTGGAAGCTTTTTGCCCGGAGTGACCGCGCATACATAAGGCTGTCGAACGACCGGGCAATCCTTCCGACAATGATTGTGCTCGATGCGAGCGCATCTATGGCATTTCCCGTGGAAACGAACGCAAAGTGGAATCTCGCCGCGCAACTCGCTGTTGGCCTTGCCGCTGTTGCACGTGGTGCTGCCGATCCGGTTGGGCTGAGCATCGCGCGTGAAGGAAAGCCGATACAGCTTCAGCCGCGAACCAGGCAGGGTGTGATACACGAGATGATCCGTGCCCTCGAGGATGCCGGTTCGGGTGGCAGCGATCCGCTCACGCCGGCTTTTACTGCAGCTTCAAGGGTGGCCGGTCGAATCGTTCTGATCAGCGACTTCCTCGGGGATGCCGATGACCTGCTCAACAACGCGGCGAGAGCGATTGCCGGTGCTAAGGAAGTGCACGCCATACATATCGTAGCGCCGGAAGAGATCGACCCTCCGCGCGAGGCGCTGCTGGTGTCCGATCCCGAAGCACCAGACGTTCGGCGGCCGCTCGCCGGTGATGCCCGTGATGCATATGAGATAGCGTACGGCGCGTGGCGGGAAAAGCTGTCGCATGACTGGAGCGACGCGGGTGTCACCTACACCATGGCAGTTGTTGGTGAAGAGGCGCCGGACCACCTGATTCGCCGGATCACCGCGCCGCGCGGAGTCGCAGCGATCGCATGACATTTCTTGCGCCGGGATTTTTTCTTGCATCGCTGACAGTAGCTGCCGCAGTTGTTGCGCTGCATTTCATCGTCACTCGGCAACCTCGCGCCGGTATCCTGCCGACTGCGAGGTTCGTTCCGGATCTTCCAGCTACAGCTACCGCGCGCGCAACGCGTCCGTCAGACCTGTTGCTGATGCTGCTTCGCGTACTTCTCGTTCTGGCTGCGGGAGCAGGACTGGCGAAACCTGTTATCAAGCCTTCGAGAGGACAGGAGGCACGCGTAATACTTGCTGACGTCTCGCGCTCGGTTACCGACACGGCTGCAGTTCGCGACAGCGTGCGCGCGCACTATCGCGAGCAGGATGCGCTGATACTGTTTGATTCGTCTGCGAGAATTGTTGCATCACCGGCGGCTGATTCCATAAACGCTCTCGCTCCGACGCACAGGCGGGGAAATCTGTCTGCGGCACTTGTTGCGGCGATGCGCGCGGCGAGCTCGCTTCGCGAATCCGCGGACAGTCTCGAGCTCGTCATCGTCTCGCCGTTTGCGAGCGAAGAGGGAAGCGCCGCCCTCGAGAGTGTGCGCGCAATGTGGCCGGGTCGAGCGCGACTCGTCGTTGCAGGAAGGCAGACGAACCAGGCGGAGGCTCCAACTGTGGTAGCCCCGGCGATTTCGGTCAGAGGTGCAGTCGCTGATCCCCTTGCGGTTACCGCGCGCCTTTCTGCTACCGGGTCGACCTCGACGATAATCCGCGATGGATCTGATCCGGGCGCGGACGTCACAGGTAAAGTCATCCTTTGGCCCGTGACCGTGCGCCCGCGTGGGAGCATTGCCCGTGCGCGTGCCGATACAATCGGTGGAGTAATCGCCGGCAGCGAACTTGTAGTAGCCGGATTCGAGCGACGGTGGAATTTTCCGTCCGACTCGATTGGCAACGGCGAAGTAGTCGCAAGATGGATTGACGGTGAGGTCGCAGCGATCGAATGGCCCGGTGCAACTGGTTGCGTCGCTTCCGTCGCGGTGCCCGTGAATCCTGTCGGAGACCTTCCGATCCGAACCGACTTCATCGGCTTTATACGAACGATCACGTCACCTTGTTTAGCCGCGCGCCAATTCGTGCCGATGACGCCGGGTGTCATCGCTGGCATCGAGGGAACCGGAGGTCTCGCGCCGCGCGAAGCCTTCCGTGCTCGCAGCGACACACGTTCGTGGCTCGCACCATGGCTACTTGGCCTTGCACTCGCTGCAGCGATTGCGGAGTTGCTCTTCCGCCAAAGCAGGGCAGCGACAGCGATCGCGACACGTAAGCGGGACAACGACAGCATGGCATCGGCAGCATGACGGCAATCGAACGCGTCAAATCAACCCGCCGTATCCTCGGGCTCGGCGCATTCGCCCAGGCTACCGCGTGGGGACTTGCTGTCGCGCTTGGCATTCTGGCCGTAATGTCGTTCGCGACCCTTGCAAACCCTGACATTGCTGGTGGCGTGCGCTGGCAATTCAGGACTGCAATTCTTGCCGGCCTGATAGTCTTTGGCATGTTCCTCTGGCGATCGAGACACGTCGGTTCAGTGAACCGCGTAGCCCTCTGGATAGAGGAACGGATTCCGGATCTGCAATACGCTCTTGTAACCGCGGTCGAAGGGGATTCAACAAGGGATCAAAAAGGCGTCGAGCGTGCCGTGGCGGCGCAAAACGTCGGCGGTGTCACCCGGCGAGCGATTTTCAGGACCCTCGGACCTGCCCTGGGGGCGGCGGCCGTTGCCGGTCTACTACTATATATATCCCCATCCACTGCCTTCGGCGGCGGCGGAGTATTTGGCCGCGGTGGCGCCGGAGCAGGCCGGGCCGCCGCGCTTGCCGGAAGCCGTCTCGAGTGGCTCGAAGCGAGAGTGGCTCCCCCCGCGTACTCGCGGGAAAGGCCAATGGTGGTGAATGACCCATCGTCGATTTCCGCACTCGTCGGCAGCCGCATCACAGTGCGTGGCGAGGGCTCGCCCGACGGAGTGACTGGCCTCGTTGCAACCGCGCAGCTAGCTGTCACTGGTGCGGACGATGGATGGTCAACATCGCTCGTGATGCCGGCAAAACCGGCGGCCCTGACATTCAGGGATCGCGAGTTCGAGCGGATCATCGTTCTTCAGCCGAGGATCGATAACGCTCCGCGGATTGTGCTGACTTCGCCGGCGCGTGACAGCACTCTTCGCGTCGCGCGGCTCGTGTTGGGGATGGACGCAACGGCTACCGATGACATTGGGCTCGGTGCGGGTTACTTCGAATATCTGATCACGACCGGCTCGGGTGAAATCTTTAGCGCGCGGACAGTCACTACGCCGGTTGTCGATTTCAATGCAGCTCGTCGTGGGTCGATCACTGCCACGCTCGACCTGGGTACGCTGAGGCTGAATCAGGGTGACATCGTTTCAATCCGTGCGATTGCGCAGGACCTGAACACGCTGAGCGGACCCGGCCTCGCAACTTCTGATACCCGCACGTTCAGGATCGCACGCGCCGACGAATATGACTCGGTCTCGGTCGACGCCGCCGGCCCGCTTGTGATCGACAGCTCGGCAATGAGCCAGCGCATGCTGATTCAGATGACCGAGAAGCTAGTGAGGGAGCAGAAGGTGCTGACGAGGCAGGAGCTTGTTAAGCGGTCTACTTCGATCGGCGACCTAGAGGATCGAATAAGAAAGCGGGTTCACGAGATCCTCTATGAGCAAGAGGGTGGTGCGGAGGCTGAGGAGCCGCAGCCGGGCGCGCCACCTGACAATATCGATACGCATGATCACTCCGATGAACCGGTGCCTGCGCACAACAGCGATCTGCTCGAGGCATATGACGCTTTGTGGGAAGCGGTCCGCTCGCTACAGATAGCGGAGCCGCAACCTGCCTTGCCTCCGATGCGGGTTGCGTTGAAGGCACTCGACAAGGCGCGGCTTGCCAACAGGCTATACCTGCGCGGCGTTCCGCCGAGGGTGATCGTCGATCTTGCGCGGGTGCGGATGACTGGTAAGGAGAAGGGCCTCGCGAATACGCGGGCACCGATATCAAATGCGGACTCGACGCAGCTACGGCTCGAGCGGGGATTCAATGCTGCGATAGAGCTGATCGCGTCGAAGCCGGCGGACGCGATCCGCGCATTCACCATGCTCCAGGTCGAGGCGCTCTCGTCGTCACCGGGGTTTGCCTCCGCGGTGGGCGAAGCTGTCGAGGCTTTCAGGAAGGGACGCGATGCAACGCTTCCGTTGTTGCGTGCGCGGCGGGCGCTGTCGGGTGATCCGTCGAGTGTACCCGGACTCCCGTCGTGGTCGGGTGGCTGGTGAGCGAGTTCGTATTCTGCACCGGCCGGTATGAATCGGGGGACTGGGACAGCGCGCCGACGGTGCCCGCGAACCTCATCGATTCGATCGCCAGGTATACCGAAATCGCGACGGCGCCATCGGGTGTGATCGTTCCGCTTTCGTCGGAGATGATCCTCGAGTATCCGCTCGTGTATCTCACCGGCCACATGCCATTCAGGTTCACCGAGGCTGAGCGACGCAATGTGCGCCGGCTTATCGATCGGGGCGGCATGGTATTCATCGATGACCACAATCACGATGTTGGCGGAATCTTTCACAAGACGGCGCTCGAGGAGATCACGCGGAGCTTTTCCGCGCCGATCGATCTTCCAAATAATCACGCGATCTACAGGTCGTTCTTCAGGTTCGAGGATGGACCGCCGACTACGAGTCACGAGCTGAATGGCTGGGGCGATAACCTCGTTCACAAGAACCTGATGGCTGTGATGCGTGGCGATCGCATCGGCGTGCTGTACAGCAACAAGGACTACAGCTCGGAGTGGAACTATCATCCTGACAGCAAGCGGTTCGCCGCGGTCGACAACACGCGCTTCGGCGTGAACATCATCGTGTATGCCCTCACGCGCTGAGGTCCGCGGGCGGATCGAGGCTGTGCTGCGTGCGGTCAGTCTCGTCACGCTTGTATGGCTGTTGTGGTTGTCACTCGATAGAGGCCGCGTCGATACCGTTGTGTCTGCTGGTTCGAGCAATCTCGGGATTGCGCTGCGCTCATGGACACAGGCGGGAGTTGCGCCTGACAGGATCAGTATTGCAGTCGACACTACTCCTTCTCCTCGAGACCGTGACTGGCTCGCTGCACTGGCCGGCGCGGGGAGTGGTGTGGCATGGAGCGGCAACCTGCCGGCGATCGCTGTTTCGACTCAGTCGGTTGTATCGCCCCGCGGCGGGATCGCTGTGCTTGCCGCAGCACCTTCCGGAACCGCTGTGCGATTGACAGATGAGCTTGGGTCTCTCGATACCGCCGAGTCGCGGGGTGGTGGCGCGAGGTTCGTGCTGCCTGCGGCGAGTGGGTTTGTTTCCGCGAACGCTGGGAAGAGTGGTGCAACCGCGGGAATGCCTGACAGCCTGATCATTCGGCGGATTCTCGTTCTCGGGAATGCTGGCTGGGAATCGAAATTTGTAATTGCTGCACTCGAGGAAGACGGGTGGGTTGTAGACGCTTCCCTGTATGTGGCTCCGGGAATCAGCGTCACGCAGGGCAGCACCTCGCCGATCGACACGTCGCGCTACTCGGCGATCGTCGCTGTCGACGGGTCGGCGGGTTCGCGCGCATCTGAGATCACGCGGTATGTGGCGAGTGGTGGCGGTCTCGTAATCGCGGGGAATGCCGCTTCGCTCGATGCGTTTTCGCAGGTTCGCGCGGGTGCACTAGGGCGAGCTGCTGCACCAACAGCGCTTGGAACTGGCGCGGGACAGACAACGCTCCGGTCACTTGGCGTCATTCCTGTCGCTGGACTGAGGGCCGATGCAATTCCGCTCGAGCGGCGTGATGCAATGACCATCACGGCAGCGCGCAGGCATGTGGCGGGGCGGGTGCTTCAGCAGGGTTACATGGAAACGTGGCGCTGGCGCATGAGCGGTGGCGACCGGTCGATTGACGATCATCGCGATTTCTGGACGCGTATCGTAGGCAGCGTGGCTTATGCGCCGCGACGCACGTCTGTCGCGCCTGATACTGTCGATAGCGCGCCAATCGCGGGATTGGTCGGTTCGGTCGGGCCGGCGTCGTCGGCGAGTGGGCCCTCACTCGCTTCAGCTGCATCATCGATTTCGCTTTGGTGGCTCGTTGCGCTACTCGGGTTGAGCCTGCTCGGCGAATGGGCTTCGCGCCGATTCAGGGGCGTCAGGTAGCTGCCGCGTTGAAGGAAGTGTCCAGCGCTGCCGGAGGTGCTAACTTGGGGGTCTCATGGACCTCCTATACGGCTACCTGCGGAACTATTGGAAGCTGGTCGGCCTTGCGCTCGTGCTGGCCGCGACGAACCAGATCTTCTCGCTCCTCGACCCACTCATCTTCCGTCACATCATCGACGGATACGCAACGCGCTACCAGGAATACACGACTGAGCAGTTTCTCAGAGGCGTCTCACTCCTCCTCGGCGCAGCAGTCGGCGTAGCGTTCGTTTCCAGAGTCGCAAAGAACTTCCAGGACTACTTAGTCAACGTCATCGTGCAGCGGCTTGGCGCACAGATGTACTCCGACGGAATCCGCCATTCACTCGAGCTGCCGTACTCGGTGTTCGAGGACCAGCGTAGCGGCGAAACGCTGGGCAAGCTCCAGAAAGTCAGAAGCGACGTTGAAAAATTCATTACGATGTCGATCAACATGCTGTTCACGACGCTCGTCGGTGTCGTTTTCGTCATGGTTTACGCGTTCCAGGTGCACTGGGTGATCGCCCCGGCATTCCTCCTGACGGTTCCGCTCCTCGGCGTACTGAGCTCGGTCCTCAGCAAGCGGATCAAGGTCATTCAGAAAGTGATAGTGGCAGAGACGACGGCGTTGGCCGGCTCGACGACGGAGTCTCTCAGGAACATCGAGCTGGTGAAGAGCCTCGGGCTCGCCGATCAGGAAGTACTCCGACTCAACGCAACAACTGAAAAAATCCTCAAGCTCGAGCTGAAGAAAGTCAGGTACCTGCGAAGCCTGAGCTTCATACAGGGAACGTGCGTAAATCTTCTGCGGACGGCGATTCTCTTCCTGATGCTGTACCTGATCTTCACCCAGAAGATCACAGTCGGGCAGTTCTTCTCGCTCCTGATCTATTCGTTCTTCATCTTCGGACCGCTGCAGGAGCTGGGGAACATCATCAACACGTATCGCGAGACCGAGGTTTCGCTCGAGAACTTCCGCCAGATCCTGGCGATACCGAAGGATCCAAAGCCTGACAATCCGGTTCCGATCGACGACCTGGATACGCTCGAGTTCCGAGATGTCAGCTTCACGCACCAGACTGCAAGCACTCCGGCGCTGAGCGACATCTCGTTCAGCGTAAAGCGCGGTGATACGATCGCGTTTGTCGGCCCATCGGGCGCGGGAAAGACGACTCTCGTCAAGCTGCTGGTTGGTTTGTATCCGCCGAAGGAAGGCGCGATTCTATACAATGGTTTGCCGAGTGAGGTGATCGATCTCGATAACCTGCGGGAGAGGATTGGGTTTGTGACGCAGGACTCGCAGCTGTTTTCAGGTACGATCCGCGAGAACCTGCTGTTCGTTCGCCCCGACGCGACAGACGCTGAGTGTCTCGAGGTGCTAAAGAAGGCCGCGGCTCATTCGCTCCTCGCTCGTGCTGACAAGGGACTCGATACCGTGATCGGAGAAGGGGGGGTAAAGGTTTCGGGAGGTGAAAAGCAGCGGTTGTCGATTGCACGTGCATTGCTTCGAAGCCCGCATCTTCTCGTGTTCGATGAGGCGACTTCCTCGCTCGACTCGATTACCGAGGAGGAGATCTCGCGGACCATGCGAGAGGTGGCGAGCGACCGGGGGGTGATGACGATTCTCATTGCGCACCGGCTATCGACAGTGATGCATGCCGATTGCATCTACGTGCTGGAGCAGGGAAGGATCATCGAGTCCGGCCGGCACGAGGAGTTGTTGGAGGGCATGGGACTTTACTTCGCGATGTGGCGCCAGCAGGTCGGTGAGCGGCGTATCCCCCCTGCTGCGGTTGCCGGGATTCTGCCGAAGCCGGTTCCGGCAATAGCATAGGTGTGTGCAAGGCTCGCGATAGCGAGCGTCTAATGGCAGACACTCAACTGAGCGATAAAATGAAATTCTTCTCAATGGCAGCAGCCGCGGCGTTTCTTCTGGCGTGTAACGACGGTGCGCGTGAGGAATCGCAAAGCACGGCGCAATCGGCCGACCTGACGGGATCCGCGTCGGAAGCCGTGTCAAACCGCGTGGAGATGTCTAAGGTTGCCGGTATCGGTGGCGCGATGGCGCAGGATGCGGCGACCCCTCCGACAGCACCGGCGCCGGATCGACAGGCCTCTTCGTCGCAGGCGACTGGTGCGCAGGTCGCGCCGAGCATGCTGATCCGCACCGGCGGCGCATCGATCGAAGTAGACAAGCTCGATCCTGCGATCATCAAGGTCAGGCAGCTCGCGACGCAGCTTGGCGGGTATGTGGCGAATTCGTCGATCAGCGGTGGACGTGATCAGATCCGCAGTGCAACGCTCGAGCTCAAGATCCCTGCGGCGCGATACGACCAGGCTGTCAGCGGGCTTGGCAGCATCGGACGTGTAGAGTCGGTCAATACGAATGTCGAGGATGTAGGCGAAGAATTCGTTGACCTCACCGCGCGTGCAGCGAATTCAAAGCGGCTCGAGGAGAGACTTGTCGGCCTGCTCGCGACGCGGACCGGCAGGCTCGAGGATGTACTCGCGGTAGAGCGCGAGCTTGCGCGTGTGCGCGAGGAGATCGAGCGGTATGAAGGGCGCATGCGATTCCTGCGGACGCGTGCCGCAGTAAGCACGCTTTCTGTCACCGTTCACGAGCCAGCTCCGCTTCTTGGCCAGAATCCTGGCGAAAACCCGATCCTGGCGGCGCTTCGTCAGGCATGGCGGAATTTCGTCGGCTTCATCGCATGGCTGATCGCATCGCTTGGGGTGTTCATCCCGGTAGCGCTGATCGCAGCCGGTGGCTGGATCGCCTATCGCAGGATCAGGTCGAAGCGGTAGCGGGAGCGTTCCTCACAAAAATTCAGGGCCATGTAAACCAGAAGACGGGGAGCGGCATCGTATAAATGGTGACGGTTCCAATGGCGGACGACGCGGCGGATATACATGGCTCGAGCGAGACTATCCGTCGCGCACAGTCAGGGGATCCGGCTGCGTTCGAGATGCTCTATCGCCAGCACTCACCGCGGGTTTACGCATTGTGCCTTCGTCTTTCGGGAGGCACAAACGCGGAGGCGACTGAGCTGATGCAGGATGTCTTCATCCGTGCCTGGCGCGGGCTCGGCACTTTCAGGGGTGACAGCGCGTTTTCCTCGTGGCTGCACCGCTTGACGGTGAACGCGATGCTCGAGTCCGCGCGATCCGAAAAGAGGCGGACCGCGCGCGTGCTTCCGATTGATGACCTGGCATCACTGGGTGCGGCCGCTGTGTCGGAAATGCCGGACATCGGGGTGGATCTCGAACGGGCCATTGCCGGACTTCCAGAGGGGGCGAGGATGGCGTTTGTCCTGCACGAGATCGAAGGGTACCGGCACGACGAAATTGCGCAACAGCTCGGGGTGGCGGCGGGAACGGTGAAGGCCCAGCTGCACCGCGCGCGGAAGCTTCTCATTCAGGCATTGAACAGATGACAGACGAATCACTCGATCAGGCAAAGCTCGATGAATTGTCGGCCCGGGTTGCGCGGCTGCCAAGGAACATGGAACCCCCGGCGGATGCTTGGCAGGGTATCGCAGCGGCGATCACGATGCCACAGAAGCCTGTGGCGATAGCGTTGTGGCAACGTCCACTATTCCTCGCCGCGGCCGGGCTCCTTCTGGTTGCCGGCTCGGCGATCAGCGCAATTGCAGTTGACCGGATGACTGGCAGTGATGAGAGGGTCGCAACGGTGCCGGCGACCAATACCGTGCAGCCGGGTAGGGCGCCGGTTGCACTGGCTGAGTTCACCAGACGTGAGACCGAGTACATCAGTACGACGAACCGTCTCATTGCAATGCTCGAGAGTGACCAGGTGCAGCTCGCGCCTCAGACAGTCGAGAAGTTGAAGGAAAGTATTCGTATCATAGATGCCGCGATTCTCGAAGCGCGACGCGCTCTCGCTGACGACCCGGCAAATACGCAGTTGATGGAGATGCTGACGAGATCCTACGACCAGAAGGTGGATCTTCTAAAGCGGACCACAGAAATGGGAAGAAGCTGATGTTGTTGAGGTCCAGCCTTGTTTGCGCAACCGTAGTGTTGGCCGCATCGGCTGACGCACAGGGGGGAATCGACCGCGGGCTTCCTCTAGATGCAGACGGTGCGATCCGGATCTATAACACTGTAGGAAGTGTGCGCGTCACCGGCTGGAACCGTGATTCGGTAGCCGTCCGCGGCAACGTCGGTGAAGGGAACTCATTTCATTTCGGTGGAAGTCGAACAGGTGTGAAGATGTTCGTCGAGGGACGCAGCGAACGGAACCCGGCTCCCGCTATGCTCGAGGTAATGGTTCCTGCGCGGAGTAACGTCTGGGTGAAGACGGCAAGCGCCGACATCGACGTGAGCGGGATGCTTGGCAGCCTCGATCTCTATGTGGTTGGTGGCCGGATAACCGTAAACGGAAATCCTGCGGATCTCAACGCGGAATCAATTGACGGTGCGGTGAAGATCGTCGGCTCACCGGGCTGGGTACGTGCGAAGAGTGCAAGCGGCGACGTGGCTCTCGACGGGTCGAGCGCTGATGTGGTTCTGTCCACCGTGAGCGGAGAGATCGATGCTGATGGAACCGGATACGAACGGGCGAAATTCGAATCGGTTACGGGTAGCATCAGGTTCGCAGGGAGTCTGCGCCGCGGAGGACTCGTGAACTTCGACACGCACAGCGGCTCGATCGAAGTGGGGTTGTCGCCGAGTACGGGGGCGGATTTTGATATTGTATCGATTGCGGGGTCGATTACCAATCGATTGACATCCGCGCGGCCTGTGAAGGGGAGGTATGGCCGCGGATCGGAGCTTGTCATGTCGAGCGCGGAAGGAGGGACCCGAGTGGTAATCAGGGCATTCAAAGGGCAAATAGTACTGCGCAGAGAATAGCAGTGCACTTCGTACTGCGTACTGATTGCGAACTGCTGACTAACTGCGTACTCCGTACATCCGTACTGCCTGCGTACGCAGCACGCAGTTAGTCCGTAGCCCGCAGTTAGTCCGCAGCCCGCAATTAGTTCGCAGTACGCAATGATTTAAGCTCCAATTTCAACCAACCCTTCACTGTTGGCATCTCATCTCCGTCAACAACTGGAGATCGAAATGTTCAAGTCTGCAAAGCGTCAACTTGCGCTGGTAACCGCTCTCGTATTCACTGTGGCCGGCGTCGCCTTTTCCGGCCCTCCGTGGATTGCTGTGGAGTATCCCGTGAATCCGCATGACCCGAACACGCGCGGCGCGTTCATGACGGTGCGCACATATCACCACGGCGATCTCACCGGTTATGAGATAACCGGAACTGCGGAAGGGCTCGTAAATGGCAGGCGCCAGTCGGCGAAGCTCGATATTCGGCGGTTGCCACAGGCTGGTATGTACGTCGTGCGCTGGCAGAAGCCGGCAAGCGGCAGCTGGGCACTTCACATCTCGACGACACGCGACGGAAATCACATGGCGTCGGCGCTCGTCGACATCGACTCGAGCGGCCGGGTGGCAAGCGTCACGGTCCCGTCGAACTCGATCGAAAACGGAAGGTGGCAGGTGCCGCGCCGCGTTGCGTCCGCAGAGATAGACGCACTGCTCCGGTAGCGGAACGACGGAACAGATCCTTCCGGCTGCCGGCGGCAGGGCCACCGGCAGCCGGCTTTGCTCAGAATCTACGGATTGAGCCAGTACGAAACCTTGATGAGGAAGGTGTTGTTGGGATGAGTATCGAACACGTTCCGCAGGCCCTTTCCGATACTGAACTCATCAGTAGCGTTGCCGTCGAACTGTCGGCCCTGCTGCCACACGAGGAACATCGTCGATCCCGGTCTCCACTCCCAGCGCAGGACGCTGTTAGAGCGGAATTCCCTGAAGTTGAACCCGCCAGGATCCCCCGCGTACGGCTTGAACCGCGCGTCATATGATTTCGCGCGCGGCGCGTCGAGCTCACGCCAGTTCGAGTAGTCTCCCCGCGAAAGGAATGGCTGAGCATAGAACTGGAACGACAGCGTCGGGCTCATCGTGTAGTTGATTCTTGAAGTCAGACGCAGTGTCCGCTGATCCAGCGACGCAAACGTGTAGTGAGTCGTGTCGACGCCAGCTACGCCGAAGTTCGCACGCCACTGAGCGTCATTGATGTTGTGGCTGTAGTTGATACCAAGCGACACGCTGAACTGGCTACCCAGCTGGAACGCACCATTAGGCTCGAGCCACCATCCGTGAGAGTTGCCTTCCTCACCCCGATACCTGCCTGTGAACAGTCTGCCCGTGTACGCTTTGCGGCCGTCTGATTCGATGCCGCCCCAGACTTCCGCAAACTGCGAGTTCCTGACAGCCGGGCCACCACGCGCTACGCGATCGCTGTAGGTCGACCCGAAGTTGTTGATGTTGCCGCCGATATGCCCCCAGAAGAAGTTCCTGAACTGAACATGCCAGTTGGTGTTCAGGTTTACAGTCGTAGGCATTCCTTCCGTACTCCAGCGCTGCATAGTGTTGAAGTTGAAGAATGCGCGTTGCCAGACTTTGTTCGGCGTGTTGTAGTTGAGAGAGAACCAGTTACGGAACATCTGCTCGTCCGCCCGTGCCTGGAAGCCGAGGTCATTGGTCTCGAATCCCGGGGAGAATCTTTGAAGGACACTCTGGAATCGCATAATTCCGCCGCCAAACTTGCTCAGCGAAAGCCGCTGCGCGTTTCCGCTCAGCGAAGTCAGCGCAGGATCAAGCTCGACATCATCGTCAGGCCGCTGGTATCTGTGCACGCCATCGAGTTGTGTACTCGTGATCGCCGCGGCGGATCCGTTCACCTGGCTCGCGGCGATATATGCACGAAGCTCATAGTTACGCGTGAAAAAGAGGTGCCTCACATCGAGCCCGCCGGTGTACGCCGAGCGGCGAAGGTATGGCTCCGTCGCATCGTCGAGACTGCGGTTGATGCCCGTGACCATCACGCCGATTCCCGTTTGCCCACCACGGAGATCCTGCTGAAGCCGGCCAACAGCGTAGTTGGTGAACGGCTCGATGGTGCGGCCTTCTGTACCAACTTCACGCTGTGTGACCGCATCGAGGAACGCGATCGACATCCCCTTGCCCACGCGCCCCGTCAGCTTGCTCGCGCCGAGGATCGTGGTGTTGAGCGGTGAGCGATCGTTGCCGTAAATGCCCGATAGCTGTGGCGATCGTCCGACGCGTCGCGAGTAGAACAGTCCAGTGCATGCGGAGTCGATGTCACCGCACGCCGTGTTGAAGGTGAAGATCCCCGATCCCTCGAGAAAAAAGGGCCGCCGCTCCTCGAAGAACTGCTCGAATGCCGAAAGATTCAGCACCGACGGATCGGCCTCTACCTGACCGAAATCGGGGTTTATTGTGGCGTTCAGCGTCAGGTTCGACGAGAGGCCGTATTTGATGTCAGCGCCCGCGGAGAGTCCTTGCGGATGCTCGTAGGAGCTGCCTGAACGTCGCGTCTCGTTCTTCGTTACGACGTAAGGCGCGATTTCAAGCCGGCTCGGCTGGCCGATGCCGCGGATCCCCGAGATCTCGCCCGCTTGTGATACGTAGCCGGTGCGATCGCGGTAAAAGAGTGGCCAGCTGATGCGGGCGCCGGTGCGTGCAACGTCGCGAACGATAAGCAGTCCGAATGTGTGATCGTCCCGACTGGCAAAACGAAGCTGGCTGAACGGTATCCGGAACTCAGCAGTCCACCCCACTGAATCGACGGCAGTCGCAACGTCCCAAACCGCGTCCCATGTCGGATCTTCGTTGTTGTCGTTGGAGACATAAAAATCGCGTTTGACACCTGCAGGGTTGACGATGAACTGGTAAGCCGTCCGCCTGTCGTGATATGAGTCAATGACCAGCTTGAGCTGTTCTGATTGAGTGCGGACGTCGCGGCGGCTGAGCAGGGAGATGATGCTGTCGGGCGCCGGGTCGTACATGCGCGCCATGATGTACAGATACTTGTCGTCGTGAACTACCCGCACATCCGTCCTGAAGCGTGTCTCGGCGCCCTGATTCGGCTCGTACTCGAGAAACTTGTCGATCGTCTGAGCGGTTCTCCATGCTTCGTCGTCGAGCTTTCCGTCGAGAACTGGCGCGGCGCTGGCACGGGAGGCAGCGGCGAGTGTAGCAGTTGCGCTGGAGGGAGCCGGAGAAAGCCCGTCGGTTGCTGTGGAGACAGGCGAGGTCGAAGCCAGCGACGTTCCTGTCTGCGCGCTCAGCGACGCTGGGATAAGAACGCAAGCTGCAAGAGCGGGAAGTTTCATATGACGACCTGGCAGAACACTGCGGGAAGAGTGTGACCGGTTTTCGTGGACAAAGGTCTCTGACAGCGCGACTCGTGAAACGGTTTGGAAAAACTTCTGCGCTTTTTTTATTTCTAAATGTTTGACAATGCGGCCGGATGCATCATTATGCCTTGCGCAGTGTTCTGATACGCTGCCCGGTCTTTCTTACCACATTCAGACAGATGTAATGAAGTCTTCCTGGTTCTTTTTTATGTTCCTCGCGACCCTTGCTGGCGCGGTCGACGCGAAGGTCGCATCGGGTCAGGGAGGGGACACAGTGGTGCCGGGTTCCGTGACGGTTGCCGGAGCGATTATCGCGGACGGAACGGGTGTCCCGATTCCGTTCACCACCGTGCGGATTCAGCCGCTGGGACGGGAACGGTTTTCGGACAGGAACGGTTCGTTCGCCTACTACGCCATACCGCCGGGAAGGTATGAGCTGCAGGTTCGCATGCTGGGATTCCTGCCACTCGACACCACGATTTATGTGGCGGCGAACAATCCGCTGGCGCTGACGATAACGATGCTGCGAATTCCGACGTCACTCGAGGCAGTGCACGTCAGCGCGCCGCCGAGGCGCTGCATTTTTCCCGATGAGATGGGATTCGTCGAGGATCCGGAGCTCGCGCTCGTCCTTAATGAAGCGCGCAAGAATGCGCAGCGCGAGCAGCTGCTGAGGCGGACATACCCGTTCGAGTATCGTATGGCACAATCGCACGATACTCATGATGTAGCGACTGCGCGCAGCTCGCTTCAGTACGATACTGCGACGTATCGCAGTGACGATGCGTGGCGTTACAGACGCGGGCGCGTCGTAAGCGACGATCACAGCAGGCTCTTTGGCGAAGTCCGCCTGATGCGGCTTCCGACTTTGTCAGATCTTGCCGACCGGCATTTCCTCAGCTCGCATTGCTTCAAGTATTCCGGAGTCGTCGACGAGCGCGGCTCGCGCGCGCACAGAATCGATTTCCTTACCGATTCCACCCTGATCTCCCCGGATGTAGAGGGTTCGATATTCCTCGACAGCGCGACCTACCTTATCAAACGGGCACAGTTCCGCCTCACGCGTGGCGGCACGGTCAAGCCGCCGATCCTCGGGCTCGAAGTGACCACGACATACAGGGAGATTCTCCCGAACGTCGCGCTGTTCGACGAGATTCGGTCCGTTCAGCCGGTAGGGCCGGATAGTAATGGGAGTCGGCGCGAGTTCCGGGAAGTTCAGAGGCTGATGAGCTACAGGTTTCTGTACGGCGGGCCCTCGGGAACGACAGGGCATAAGTGGATTCCTGCGGATTCCCTGCTGACTACGGAATCGCCGCCAGGAGGGTAAACCCAGGGCGTTTCCCTTGGGTTCCAACACACTCCATTTGTTTTCCGCGTGAGTATGCAAGTGACTACTTGCATGAAGGTGAGCCGCCGTTTAGGTTCCCCCGCCCATGGACACACGTGAAACGATTCTGGCCGCCGCCGCGCGCGTTTTTTCGCAGCACGGCTTTCGCGGCTCCACCACCCGCCGCATCGCTGAAGCCGCATCGGTCAACGAAGTAACTGTCTTCAGATACTTCGGATCCAAGGCCGCCCTGCTTCAGGAAGCCGTGCGCGGCATCAACGTCAACGCCGCCAAGAACTCGCTGCCTCACGACCCAGTCGATCCGCCCCGCGAGCTCACCCGATGGTCCGCCGCCCTGGTCGAACATCTCAGCGACCGCAGCTCGGTAATAAGGAAATGCATGGGCGAGCTCGAGGAACGTCCTGAGCTGGCAGCAAGAGCAGCCGAGGCTCCCAAACGCGCGACGAGTGAGCTTTGCGCCTACTTCCGGCGCCTGAAAGCCACGGGTCACACCAACGAAGAGTTCGATGCACCGGCCGCAGCCGCGATGCTCATCGGTGCCCTGTTTCATGACTCGATGGGGCGCGAGATGATGCCAGAGATCTACCCGAAGCCGGCGAGCAAGGCACCAGGAAGATATGCGGAGCTCATCCTCGGAGCCATCGGCGTAAACAGCAGCGCTAAACGCGGGACATCAACAAACGGCACACAAAAACCATCAACAACAGCCACAGTGAGAAACTCGACGACGCACAAGGCTATCAAGACGGTCGTGATCGCCCTCATGACCGCAGCCCTTGCGCTCGCGGTTCCTATACTCGGCGCGCAGGTCCAGCAGACTGCCGCACAAGTCACCGCACCCGTTGCACTCTCACTTGATGATGCAGTCCGCATGGCGGAGGGACAAAGTGAAGCCGTGCAGATCGCGCGGGCAGGCATTAGAAGAGCGGATGGGCAGAAACTCCAGGCCCACAGCCAGCTCCTTCCGCAGATCTATGGATCCGGTGGCTACACCCGCACCCTCAAGTCGGAATACTCGAGCATCAGTACACCTGCAGCCGACACGACCGTGCCCGCGTCACCCGCCCCACCATGCGACGATTACCTGCTCGGCGAAACAGCGAGCATCGAGGAGCGGATCGCGGGACTCGAGACTGCATCCCGATGCGCGAGTGGCATCAACCCGTTCGCAGCATTCAGCAGCCTCCCATTCGGCCAGGCGAATCAGTACAGGCTCGGACTTTCGGTGACGCAGAACCTGTTCAGCGGCGGAAGGATTCTGGCCCAGAACAGCGCCGCGGCCGCAGGGCGGAGATCCGCAGACATCGAGCTGCTCGCTCAGCGCGCCCAGATCATCCTCGATGTCACTCAGGCCTACTACGATGCAGCGCTTGCTGACAGGCTCGTCTCGATCACCGACGCCTCGTTTACGCAGACCGAAGGCGTCCTTCGCCAGGTGCAGCTCAACAAGGACGTCGGCAACACGTCGGAGTTCGAGCTGCTTCGCGCGCAGGTAACTCGT
Organism: Gemmatimonadaceae bacterium; assembly: GCA_043753365.1. Classification (GTDB taxonomy): domain Bacteria; phylum Gemmatimonadota; class Gemmatimonadetes; order Gemmatimonadales; family Gemmatimonadaceae; genus UBA4720. The sequence goes on from JAYUWU010000011.1 coordinate 20,568, forward strand.
GACAACCAGCGCCCACAGGTGATTCAGCGCCGCAGCGATCGCGAAGTAGCATACCTGCGACTGAAGCAAGTGCTGAACATTCCGCTCGAGCAGAACGTGTCGCTGACGACGTCGATCGATGACGTCACTGGGCTGCCGGAAGGCATCCGCCTCGCGGGACTCTCCGTCACCTCGTACGAAGCACCCGATACATCAGCGTCGAATCGCTCGGCAGTCCGCCAAGCCGATGAAGCGGTTCGAGCGCAACAGGAGTTGCTGACTGTGGCGAAGTCACAGCGGCTTCCTTCGCTATCGCTCAGCTCACAATACGGCGCAGTCGCGTATCCACAGAGCGGGCTCCCGGGATCAAACGACTTCCGGGCAAACTGGACCATCGGCGTGTCAGCGCAGGTTCCCATCTTCACAGGTGGCAGGATTCGCGGTGACGAGATGGTGGCTCAGGCCAACCTCCTGGAGTCGCGTGCAAGGTTGCAGCAGGTGCGCGAGTTTGCATCGCTCGACGCACGCGTCGCACTGAATGCGCTCAACCAGGCGCAGTCTGCGTGGGAAGCAAGCCGTGGAACAGCGGAGCAGGCAACCCGCGCTTACACAATTGCCGAGGTTCGCTATCGCGAAGGGATTTCGACGCAGCTGGAGCTGAATGACTCCCGAATCCTGATGGAGCAGGCGACGGTCAATCGCGCTCTTGCGGCAAGAAATCTCCAGATCGCACGGATTAAGCTCGCGCTGCTTCCAAATCTTCCGCTTCAGAGCAGCAACACTGCGGCCTCTGCATCACAGGGACAGCAGTCGCAACAGCAGTCGCAACAGCAGTCGACGCAGCAATCAGCAGCACAACAGGCGCAGTCCGCACAGCAGCAGGGGGGTCAGCAGAACACGCTGACTTCCCAGCAGCAAACTCCTCAGGGCTTCTAACCAATGAATGGCATAAATATCGTTTCTTCCATCCGGCTTCTTTCGGTTGTTGCGGTAGTGTCTGCGTGCGGCGGCGGAGGAAGTGAGGAATCCGATTCGACGAACGTTCAGGCAACTGTAATCGGCACCGAAAACATAGCAGTCGTCACGACCGGTACGCTGCAGAGTGGACCTACGGTTTCGGGCGCCATTGCACCCGAGCGTGAGGCTTCGGTACGCGCGCAGGTTGGCGGGAGCATTCTGCAGGTGCTCGTCGAGCAGGGCCAGGCGGTCCGCGCCGGCCAGACTCTCGCGCGCATCGAAGGCGGCGGCCTGCAGGACACGTTCCTTTCGGCGCGAGCCGGTGTAACGGCCGCAAACAATAGCGCGGACATCGCGCGACGGGAACTCGGCCGGGCCGAGAAGCTGCTTGCCGCAGGTGCGATCGCGGAGCGTGACATGGAGCAGGCGCGCCGCGGAGCGGGGGCTGCAAATGCCGCGCTCGCTGATGCCCGCGCAAGACTCGCAACCGCACAGAAACAGGTAGGCAACACCGTCGTCACTTCTCCAATCAACGGAGTCGTGAGCGACCGGCCTGTCTCCATTGGTGACGTCGTTCAGCCGGGAGCAGCGCTCTATACGATCGTCGATCCCCGAAGCATGCGCCTCGAGGGGTCGGTGCCCGCCGAACAGCTGAACCAGGTTCGAATTGGTGCACCGGTGACGTTCACGGTTAACGGATACCCAGGCCGGTCGTTCACCGGGCGCGTTTCTCGAATCAATCCGACAGCCGATCCAGCGACACGACAGGTAAGAATTGTCATTTCGATACCGAACGCAGAAGGACGGCTCGTCGGAGGGCTCTTCGCGACAGGCAGGCTTGCGAGCGAGACACGAACGGGAATGGTCGTGCCAGTCACCGCAGTCGACACGCGAACCAGCGCACCCGCTGTCTTCCGCATCAAAAGCGGGAAAGTCGAGCGCGTTGCGGTCCAGGTCGGACTGAAAGATGACATCGCTGAACGAATTGAGATCGCGTCGGGAATTCAGGTCGGCGACACGCTTCTCCTTGGCGCCGCGCAGGGGATAACGCCGGGAACAACGGTGACAGTATCCACACCTTCTGACAGACCCGCAGCAGTCACCGGGGGAAAATAGGTCATGGTAATTTCGGATTTTGCGATCAAGCGGCCGATGGTCACCATCGTCACGATGGTGGCCCTCGTGGTATTCGGCCTCTTCGCGTTGTGGCAGCTCGACACTGACGAGTTCCCCGACGTTCAGCAGCCGGTGGTGATGACGGGAATTCCATATCCCGGCGCGTCACCCGAAGGCGTGGAGCGGGAACTTCTACAGCCCGTCGAAGATGCGATCAAGGGAATTTCGGGCGTCGACCAGATATATGGCACGGCGTTCGACGGCTATGCGCAGATCGTGGTGATGTTTCTCTTCGAGAAGGACGTGTCGCAGGCCACGCAGGACATTCGCGACGCCATCTCATCGATCAGGGCAGACCTGCCGCTCGAGATGGAGGAACCGATCCTCCAGCGACTCGATCCGGCCGACCGCCCGATCGTTTCACTGACGCTGTCGTCGGACACCTACACACCGGCGCAGCTGACGCGAATTGCTGATCCAACGCTTACGAGCGCGATCAAGGGCATTTCCGGAGTTTCCAAGGTCGGTATCGTAGGCGAAGTAAAGCGCGAGATGACGATCCAGCTGCGTCCGCAGGCGTTGCAGGCAGCGGGTATAAGTGTCGCGCAGGTCGTCCAGTCTCTCGCCGCGCAGAATCTTGCAGCTCCGGTCGGCAGGGTAACCGGCACACTCGACGAGCGCACTATTCGGCTTCAGGGCCGCCTCGATGGTCCCGAAGATTTCATGAGTCTCATTGTAGCCGAGCGCAACGGTCAGCTCATTCGCCTTGGGCAGGTGGCGGATGCGCTGGACGGCACGCAGGAACAGCGATCGCTTGCGATGTACTGGGAGCGAGACTCGGTTACGAAAACGCTCGCAGGCAAGGAAGCGATCGGAATCGACATCAACAAATCAAAGGGTTACAGCACCACGGCTGTAAGCCAGAAGATTCAGGAAACGATCGACCGCGTCTCGAAGACTCTTCCTGCGGGAGTGAAGGTCAATGTCGTCAGAGACTCAGGCGTGCGCGTGGCCGCGTCGGTGCGGAACGTACAGGAAGCATTGATCGAAGGCGCGCTTCTAACGGTGCTCGTGGTGTTCATCTTCCTGAACTCCTGGCGCTCGACGGTCATCACGGGACTCGCGCTGCCAGTGTCGGTTCTCGCCTCCTTTGTCGCGGTGTGGGCGTTCGGTTTCACGCTGAACACGATGTCTCTGCTCGGTCTCTCGCTGGCGATCGGAATTCTCATCGACGATGCCATCGTGGTTCGAGAAAACATCGTGCGACACATCGAGATGGGTAAGGATCACATGACCGCAGCCCACGAGGGGACCGACGAGATCGGGCTCGCGGTTGCTGCAACTACTTTCTCGATCGTGTCGGTGTTCGTCCCGGTCGCGTTCATGTATGGAGTCGCAGGACAGTGGTTCAAGCCGTTCGCTCTCACCATTGCATGCTCGGTTCTCGTTTCGTTGTTCGTCTCGTTCTCGCTCGACCCGATGCTCTCGGCATACTGGGCAGATCCACAGGTCGAGGCTCACGAGCGCCGCAATCCGATCGCTCGTGCGCTCGACCGGTTCAACGAGTGGTTCAATCGGCAGGCCGAAGGCTACAAGAAGGTGATCGGCTGGGCACTCGATCACCGCCTTGCAATGGTCTTCCTCGCAGTCGGCTCGTTCGCTGGCGCGCTTGCATTGCCAGCGATGGGCCTTGTCGGCGCTAGCTTCTTCGGTTCCGCTGACAACTCCGAGCTGAATATCGCAATCGAGACGCCTCCCGGGTCGAACCTCGACTACACTAGGCTCAAGGCGGAAGAAGCTGGAAGAATCGCCCGTCAGCATCCTGAGGTCCTCTACACGTACACGACCCTCGGAACAGCCACCGGATCAGTAGATGCAGGCACGATCTACGCGCGACTCAAGCCCAAGCATGATCGCGACATCGGCGCGGAAGATCTCGGCGCGCAAATCCGAACGGAGGTACAGCGGATCGGCGGTGCGACGATGACGGTGTTCACCAACGAGTTTGGCGGAAACCAGAAGCAGATCCAGTTACAACTCCGCGGAGCGGACCTGGCGACCCTCAACACAGCCGCCGGGCAGGTCGCCGCCGAGGCGCGGAAGGTTCCTGGCGCTGTCGATATCGGCCTTTCGACGAAAGGACAAAAGCCCGAGCTCGAGGTCGAGCTCAATCGCGGTCTCGCTGGTTCGCTCGGTGTCACAGTGGGGCAGGTAGCGCAGTCACTACGGCCGTCATTCGCTGGGATCAAGGCTGGCGACTGGATGGATCCCACCGGCGAGATGAGGGAAGTGAATGTTCGCCTTGCTCCTGAAGCGCGGCAGCGTGCCTCGGATCTCGAGCAGCTTCCGCTGGTGATCCAGGGTCCGAACGGCATCAGCACAGTGCCGCTCGGTCAGATCGCGTCAGTTCGACAGGGTCTCGGTCCCTCGCAAATCACTCACCTCGATGCAGAGCTCGTGGTGAACGTCGAGGCGAACACGGCCGGACGGTCGTTGAGCGAAGTAATGAAGGACCTCAATGCGAGAATCGATGGGCTCGCGCTGCCGCCGGGTGTGCGCCTGACGCAGGGCGGGGAAGTCGACAGCCAGAACGAAGTGTTCGGGCGAATTTTCACCGCGCTCGGCATCGCAGTGATGCTCATGTACCTGATACTCGTGCTTCAGTTCGGGTCGTTCATCGAGCCGCTGGCGATTCTGTTGTCGCTTCCGCTGTCTCTCATCGGCGTGATGCTGATGCTGATGATCACCGGAGACACGATCAACATCATGAGTCTCATTGGTGTAATCCTGCTGATGGGAATCGTTGCGAAGAACGCGATTCTTCTCATTGACTTTGCGAAGTGGGCGCGCGAGAAGGATGGACTTCCGAGACGGGAGGCGCTGATTCAGGCGGGAGCAATCAGGCTCCGTCCGATCATGATGACGACCCTGGCGCTCATTGCCGGAATGATTCCAGTCGCGCTCGGCCGCGGTGAGGGCGCCGAGTTCCGGGCGCCGCTGGGCCGCGCGGTGATCGGCGGTGTGATAACGTCGACTCTGCTGACGCTAGTCGTGATTCCGACGTTCTATGAGATCATGGATGAATGGCGTGAATGGGTGATGCGCAAGTTCGGCCTGGTTCCCAAGGGCACGGCGGAGTATCGCGTGCCTCAGGTCGCTACTCAGCTCGAGGAGCCGGCGAGCTCCGTGCAGTCGTAATAAGCGCAACTGCGCCGATGATTATCGCTGCGGCGATCGCGGTGCGAAGCGACAAGGCTTCGCCCGCGAAAGCCCAGCCGAGGAACACCGCGACGACCGGGTTCACATACGCGTAGGTGGCAACGCGCGACGCGGGCTGCACCTTCAGCAGCCAGATGTACGCGGTGAATCCGACGAGTGACCCGACGGTGGTGAGGTAGAAGAAAGCGATCGCCGACTTCGATGAAACCTGCGCTATGTCGAAGTCGAGATGATCTCCTCTCGCGGCCGCGAGAAGCAGAAGCAGCGCGCCGCCCGTCAGCATCTCCATCCCTGTCGCAACGAATGCTGATTTCGGAAGGGCCGCGTGCCGGGAGAAGATGGAGCCGAGTGCCCACGACAGTGATGCCAGAATGAGGACCAGGGCGCCGCCGAGCATTACGCCGTTGCCGGCGCTGGCTTCGGCGTTCGATGCCGCGGTCGGGTTCAGTGCCGATGGGCCAATGAGAATGATAAGGCCTGCGATTCCAACTATCAGTCCGATCGTCACGCCGGTTGAGGGCTTCGTTCCCTCCGGTCTCAGCCAGTCGACGAGGACCATCCAGAATGGGAGAATCGCAACGAGCAGCGCCGCCATCCCGGACGGGACGAATTGCTCCGCCCATACTACCCCACCGTTACCGCCAAGTATGAGAAATCCACCGACGATTGTGGCATTTCGCCAGTGCAGCGCTCGTGGTTTTCCGGCACCGCGAAAGCGCATCCATAGATAAAGCACCGCGCCGGCGAGCATGAAACGGACGCCGCCCATGAGGAATGGCGGGATCGTCTCGATCGCGAAGCGGATGCCGAGGTAGGTCGAGCCCCAGATGATGTAGATCGCCGCGTATGCGGCGACAAGCCTACTCCGCGATACGGCGGTCTCGTTTCTTGTTTGAATGTTTCTTCTTCTCGGTGAGGCGTGCCTCGTTTGCGGCACGTGGGCGTTTTGTCGGCTTTCTTCTCTTCCTTATAACAAGCGAACGTGCCACCAGGTCGCCCAGCCGGCGCTCGGCTGTCTCGCGGTTTCGCACCTGGCTGCGGGAATCGCTGGCGACTACACGGATAAATCCTTCTTCGCTCAGACGGGATGCGAGTCTCGACTCAAGCAGGGCTCGCTGTTCATCGGTGAGACTTGGTGATGTCCTGATGTTCCAGGTTATCTCGATCCTCGAAGACGTCTTGTTGACGTGCTGGCCGCCTGCCCCCGATGACCGCGAGGCGCGCGTCTCCAGCTCCGTATCCGGAATTACGAGATTCTCGTTGACCTTCACTCCTGGAGACGGCTCAGGCATTCGTCAAAGTAATAACCCTTGAAAGAGACTTCTGGCACGAAAGGGACGCTGGAACTACATGGGAAAGGAGGTTTTGAAGTGCCAGGAGTTATTGAAGGTCCACCGGGTAAGGCAAGCGATGCGTGAAACGCCAGGACCGTTGTGTTTTTTTGAAACTGCGGAACTGCGCCGAAGCAGTGACATGCTGGATTCAGTGCACTTCAAAACCTCCTTTCCCCCTGTACTTCCAATCGGTTAGCGCCGAAATGAGGGGCTTGCGCTCCGTCCAATGCGTAATAATTTCGTTACAAATTGAAGCCCCCATAAACCGGCCGGATCCCCAGGGAACGGCCTTTTGCCAAGGTGAATGTGACTGCACTCGGGATGACACTCGACACATTGCCGACTCCAGCTACAATCGGCGAAGTCCCCACCGCTTCGCGAACACTCAATCGGTGGCAGTTCCTCGACTACACCGGGCGCGAGCTCGATCGAACTCGAAAATGTCTGGGATCACGGTTCGACCTGCTGTGTCTCGAACCTGACTGTTACATGGCGGCTGCCATGTCGAGTGGTGCGGCAGAAGCCGACCGGCTCACTATCGCGGCAGCCGACCACATCGCGACTCTGCTGTGGCCGCGTGACGCAATCGCGACGCTTGGCAACGGGCGGATCATGATTCTCCTCGAGACGCAAAGTGTTGCGCGGTCCACGGCTGACTTCATCGATGACGCTCAGCGCCATCTCATGGGCGGCTTCATGGCCGACGGAAAAGAAATCAGGACCACCGCGAGCATTGGCATCACGCGTCTGTCGCGAACGTACCAGCATGTCGGCAACGCAGTCGACGACGCAATTTCGGCCCTTGTTCGCGCGCGCAGTGAAGGGCGCGCGCGCGCGGTCAAGTTCAACTCGTTTGTCGATGACCGGCGGCTGAGCATCGATGAGCTTGAGCACGACCTCATGTTCGCGCTCGAGAGAAATCAGTTTGAAGTTTTTTTCCAGCCGATCATCTCCGTCGAAACGGGCAAGCTCGACGGTTTCGAGACTCTGCTGCGGTGGCGACACCCGTCAAAGGGCCTGAAGGCTCCTGATGAGTTCCTGCAGCTTCTCGAGGATAGCGACATGATGGTCCCCACAGGTGAGTGGATGATACGGGAAGTCGCATCACAGGTCACGCGATGGTCGGAGAAAACGGGACGAATGGTCCCCGTCACGATCAACCTGAGCACGGGGCAGGTCGAGTCAAAAGCGATTGCGGCTGCACTTGTCGACGCGGTGTCCGGCTCTGATGAAGTCTCGCTGCTCGTCGAGGTGAGCGAGAACACTTTCCTCATGAACAAGGAGTCAGTGACTTCGGTTCTCACAATGCTTCGCGCACGGGGTATCCGCGTCATTGTTGATGGGCTGGGGACAGGCGCCTGCTGTCTCGGCTACCTCGCAAATCTGCCGATCGATGCGATCAAAGTCGATGCGGGCTTTGCCGACAGTCTCACGCGATACTCCCATGAGCCATCAATGATGAGGGAGATCGTCGAGCTGGCTCATTCGCTGGAGCTCGACGTCATCGGGGGAAGGGTCGAGCACGCCGACCAACTCCATGATGCGATGAACATCTGCGACGAGGTCCAAGGGTTCTTCATCTCACACCCTGTCGATGCAGCGACCGCGACGGAGATGGTCGAATCGGATTGGGGCGTCTCACTGAGTGCCTACGAATCGGTTGAACCGGTTTCGTAGGCACCCGATTACCGCCAGCGGAAAAGCTTCAGCGCCGCAACAAAGCTGAGAAGGAGCCAACCGGAGATGATCAGCATCTCCAGGCCGAGCTCTGATATAGGCGTTCCTTCCAGCATGTTCGCTCGGAGCGCGTCATTCACTGCGGTCAGTGGCAGCGCCTTTATGATCGGCTGGACTACGTCCGGAAAGTTGCTCGATGAGAAGAACACTCCGGAGAAGATCCACATCGGCAGCATTACGAGATTCATGAGTCCTGATACGCCCTCAACCGTCTTGGCGCGCGCGGCAATCAGGAGACCCAGCCCTCCAAAAGCGAGCGCCGACACAAGGCATATCAGGCTCAGCTCGACGAGTGAGCCCCGGAGCGGAACACCGAACGCCAGTGCACCGAATCCAAGCAGCGTTACCACTTCCAGCACCAGGAAAAACAGTCGCGAGAGCAGGAACGACATCAGGTATTCGACTCTCGACATTGGCGTCGCCATGAAGCGCTTCAGAAGTCGCTTGCCGCGGGAGTCAACGATTGCAAAGCCGATTCCCCAAATGCCACTGCCCATCAGGTTCATTCCGAGCAAACCCGGGATGACGAAATCGATGTAGCGTGACCCTTTCTCCCTGACGGTGCGCTCAGCGACTCGCACCGGGTCGGTTCGGCCCGCTCCAACCTGAAGGGCGCGATCCGCGATGAGGCGCGCATTGCGCGACTCTGATCGCTGAGGGTCATACATGTACTCGACCGCCCCGCTGGCCAGCGAAGGTGATGCAGGTACGATCACCAGTGCGACCTTGCCCGTCCGCAATGCTCGAAACGCCCCCGAATCATCAAGCAGTTGAACGTCCAGCGCCGAATCGCCAGCTAACGCGGTCCTGATCTGCGCCGCCGCCGCGGAGGTTTCCGAGTCCGCAAGAATTGCGACGTTCGCACGCTCCGGCGCACGCGACCTGAAGGCCAGTCCGAGACCGACGGCGAGAAGAATTGGAAAAACGAAAGTCCAGAACACGGCTTCCGGTTGCCGCACGAATTCGCGAAACCTTACAAGCGTGAGCTGTACAAGTGAGCTCTCGAAAAGGCTGAGTGAATCACTCATCGCGCAGCGTTCTCCCGGTGTGCGCCATGAAGACATCTTCGAGCGTTGCCGCGTGAGGGCGCGGTGGCGGCGGCGGATAATCCGCGGCAATCGATTCAATAAGTTCGTGGGGCGTTCCCAGCGCGATGACACGGCCGTGGTCGACGATTGCAACCCGATCGCAAAGCTTCTCGGCCTCATCCATGTAGTGTGTCGTGAGCAGAATGGTCCGGCCGGTCGCGCGAAACTCCTCGATCAATGTCCACAGTTGACGCCGGGACTGTGGGTCGAGCCCTGTCGTCGGCTCGTCGAGGAAAAGCAACTCTGGATTGCCCACGAGAGCGCAGGCGACTGCCAGCCGCTGCTTCTGTCCACCCGAAAGCGTTCCGACCCGGGCATTACGTTTTTCACCCAGCTGGACTACGTCGATGACCTCGGCGACCGGCTTCGCTGTCTTGTAGAAGCTCCGAAAGAGCTGCACGGTCTCAGTGACGGTGAGCTTCTCCGAAAGCTGAGTATCCTGAAGCTGAATCCCAAGCCTTTCCTTGAGCCTCGAGCTGTCCCGCTCCCACGTCATTCCAAGGATCTCGAGATCGCCAGAATCCCTCTCGAGAAGGCCTTCACAGATCTCTATCGTTGAGGTCTTTCCCGCTCCGTTGGGGCCGAGGAGCCCGAAACACTCACCAACCTTTACATCGAGGTCGAGACCGTCGACCGCGACGACGGAACCGTACGACTTACGCAGACCTCGCAGGACAAGGGCGCTTGTCATTGTCTCCTTTCAGGGACAGAGTGTGTCATATCCTTGTGTCACCCGCGCCTCTCAACCCGCGCTTGAAACTCATGCAACGCTTTATCGTAACGAGAGATAGGGGTAGCGACCCCGCCCCGGCACGACCAGTGCCTTCGGCTCGCGGAGTCACGACAATGGAGAAGTTATGCGTTTGATCAGTTCATCGATACTTGTAGCTCTAGCTGCAGTATCGCTTGTTGGTACATCGGCTGACGCCCAGCGCCGCAGGCCGTCGTCATGGGATACGGGGCCGTCGCGCTTTACCCTCGTTGGTGATCTGCTCGTCGCCCAGCCCAAGGGAGAGTTCGCGACGCAGCTCGACACCGAGGGATTTGGCGCGAACATAGGCGGGCTGTTCCGCCTGGATCGCGAAGGTCTCTTCAGCATTCGCGCAGACATCGGCGGCATGCAATACGGAAGCGAGACGTTCTACGTACCCTACCTCCCGATCACCGGTCGTGTATCTCTCGACGTGGAGACGACGAACAACGCGTACTGGGGAAGCATTGGTCCGCAGATCACCGTTCCCGCAGGACCCGTACAGCCATATGTGAATGCGGCGATAGGCATTCTCGGCCTGGTAACGTCGACGTCAGTACGCGGCTCCGACAGCGAGTATGAGTACGCCAGCACCAACAATTCCGATGATGTCACTTCTGCCTGGATTTTCGGCGGTGGTTTCTACGTTCCGCTGGGACGCCAGAATTCGTGGAAGCTGCACGCGGGCGGTCGCTACTTCTATGGTGGTGAAGCGACGTACCTGAAGGAAGGCGACATCGAAGACAACCCTGACGGGTCGATCACTCTGTATCCGCGCACCAGCAAGACCGACCAGGTGACGTGGCAGGTAGGCATCGCTTACACGTTCCCAAGATCGTTGCGCAGGTAGTCAGCAATTCACAAGTGCAATTGCCCCTCATTAGGTAAAGATCATGTACGCTCTAATCGGCGCCTTTGTTCTCGCTCAGTCCACGATCAGCATTGGCGCCGGTTCGCGTCCCAGCGACAGCGTGCGTGCGGCACGCAGAAGCGTCGCCGACTCAATCCGGGCAGTTCGCCTTGAAACGCGGGATTCTGTCATGCGTACCGTTCGTCAGGGTGGCGACTCGTCTGACATCAAGCGCCGCCGCGCGAAGCTGATCCCGATGACGCCGGCATTGATGGCGTCCGCATTCAAAGACGCGCGCGCTGGAAGTCTGCTAGCAAATGCGAGGAGAGCTCGCCTCGAGCAGGACACGACGCTGACAGGATATGACGCAACAACGTACGAGCGCATGTCGATTGGCTTTGGATTCAAGCGGATCGGGCGCGAGCGACTCTTGATGAGAAGCGAGCGAGCCGCTCGCGTCGTATGGTCAAGGAACAGTCCCGCATACGTTGAAGTTCTCGGACAGCGTAAGGTCACTCCAATGCTCGATGGGTTCGGCGATGCCGACATCGACATGGACGACGACGTGCCGATCCCATATCACCCCGGTCGCGAAACACTGTGGGCGGGATCAGGAATCGCAAAGGCGGATATCGAATCGAGCGAGATCATACATCCGCTCGCACGTGGCGCCGAGGCGTACTACACGTACGCGACAGGCGATTCTGTTTCGTTCCAGATGCCGGGCGGTCGGCGCATAGAAATCCGCGAGCTCATCGTCAGGCCACGTGCTCCGCAATGGAACGTTGCGCTCGGATCCCTCTGGTTCGACGTTGGGAGTGCTCGTCTCGTACGTGCGGTCTACAGGATGGCCGAGCCCATGGACATCTGGGCGGTCGCCGACGAAGAGGCCGAGTGGGAGAACGATCCCGACGACGCGCCGCCGGGGTGGGTGAAGGGAATGATTAGCCCGCTTAAGGCGCAGGTCACTGCAGTCACTGTGGAATACGGGCTGCACGAAGGTCGTTTCTGGCTCCCGCGCCTCCAGGCACTTGAAGGCTCCGCCCAGGCCGGAATGTTTCACGCTCCATTCAAGATGGAGCAGAGCTTCAAGTATGCGAGCGTAAACGGGTCGCTGCCTGTCGAGATTCCGCTGATAGCGGTGATGGATACCGCTCAGGATTCAGTATCGCGCGCAGCACGACGGGAGCGCAGCCGGAATGCATGTCGCGACGGTGGTGTGAGGCAGCGCACAATTCGTCGTAACGAGGGTGGTCTGGCGATGATAGTCCGCACCCCGTGCGACGATGAAGCGCTGGCAAAATCGACAGAGCTTCCGAAGTCGATTTACGACGATGGGGATGTTTTGTTTGGAGTAAAAGAGCGCGATGCTCTCATCGAAGAGGCGCTCGCACTCGGAGCACAGCCGGGATGGATTCCGCAGAAGCCGGTATACACATACGGCCTTGGACTCACGCGATACAACAAGATCGAGGCCTTATCGACAGGCATTGCGGTCCGCCAGACACTCGGCCAGGGCTATACGGCGCGTGCGTCGGCGCGTATCGGAATCGGTGACTGGCAGCCTAGTGCAGAGCTGGGGATGTGGCGGACGAACGGGCGTACTTCACTCGCGCTCAATGCTTATCGCCGGCTTGGTGCTTCAGACGATTTTGGCGATCCATTCACGTTCGGACATTCGCTCTCGGCCCTGCTGTTCGGGCGCGATGACGGCTTCTATTATCGTCGCCTCGGAGTCGAGTTTGCCGGCACGCCTGATGATTCGGCTACGACATCGTGGAAAGTTTTCGCTGAACATCACAGCGATGCAAAGCGCGGGACCGACTTCTCGATCGCCGAAGCACTTGGTAGTGATGGCTTCAACGAGAATATCGACGCGAGAAATGGATACTTCGTGGGTGTTGCTGGCGAGAGACGAGCGTCCTACGGTCTTGATCCAAATGGATTCAGGGCATTTGGTGCCGTTCGCACGGAGGCTGCCACGGGAGAATCGAGTTATGGTCGTGGCATGTTCGACTTGACACTGTCGAACGGAATCCTGAAGCGGATCGATGGAGCCTTGACGCTCGCCGCCGGAATGTCTGGCGGAGAACTTCCAGTGCAGCGTCACTGGTACCTCGGCGGAAGCCAGAGTGTGCGCGGCCAGCTCGGCGGGGTAGCGAGGGGCGACGCGTTCTGGATGGGTCGCGTAGAGCTCGGAACCAGCGCGGCGGGTGCGAGGCCGGTTGTGTTCTACGATGTCGGCTGGGCGGGAGACCGTCGCGATTTCGGCGATCCGGGCCGTCCGATCAGCGGCGCTGGAGTCGGCGCATCGTTCATGGATGGACTCGTGAGGTTCGATCTCGCGCGAGGGATTTTTCCTGAAAAGAAGATCAGAGCGAATCTGTATCTCGAGGCGCGGTTCTGATCGCGGTTCCTGCGGCGTGGAGCAACTACGGGAACTAAAATGGGGAGTGGGGTGAGAACTGCCGAGTTACGTGAGTTTTCGCCCGCATGACCGATAGTGTCCTGCAGTCTGGCTCTCCTCATTTGGGGTAACTACGGAACAGCGTTGCGCCCCACTCCCCATTTTAGTTCCCGTAGTTATCAGCGTAACTTTCCCCGATGACATCACGTGAGAAGAGCGGAACGGGCAGGCCATATGTCCTCGAGGAGACGACGTGGACAGCGGTCAGGGCGACGAAGTACGAAGTTGCCATCCTTCCATGGGGAGCGACGGAGGCTCACAACCTTCACCTGCCGTACGGCACCGACAACTACGAGTCGGCGTGGGTTGCGACTGAGTCGGCACGGCGAGCGTGGGAAGCTGGTGAAAAAGTGATTGTGCTTCCGACGGTCCCGTTCGGCGTCAATACTGGCCAGCTCGACATCACCCTCTGCATCAACATGAACCCAAGTACGCAGGCGGCGCTGCTGGGTGACATTGTTTCCGCGCTCGAGGGACAGGGCATTCGCAAGCTCGTCATCGTGAACAGTCACGGTGGAAACGATTTCAAGCAGATGATCCGCGAGCTTCAACCCAGGTCATCGGTTTTCATCTCCACGATCAACTGGTGGAATGCGATCGACGTGAAAGGATATTTCGACGAGCCGGGTGACCATGCCGGCGAGCTGGAGACGAGCGTGATGATGGAGGTCGCGCCGGGCCTGGGACTCCCGGTGACTGAAGCAGGTGAAGGGAAGGCGCGCGGGTTTCGAATAGAGGGACTTCGCAACGGCCTCGCGTGGGCTCCCCGGAAATGGACGAAGGTCACCGACGATACAGGGACCGGCAATCCCGCTCGCGCGACTCACGAGAAAGGAACCCGGTTCCTCCATGATGTCACCGCGAAGATAGCGGCGTATCTCGTCGATCTCAGCAAGGCAGACCTCGAACACATGTACGAGTAGCAATTGAAGATCGCCATAATGGCGAACGAGAAGGACAGCTTCGTTCGCCCGCTTGCCGAAGGACTCGCCCGTATGTCGACCGTGTGCGGTGCAACGGCCGAAATCTTTTACGATGGGCTCGAGACACTATCCCTTCCACTGGGACTGTCGGGTGTGTCACCGCGCGCTCTCGCCAGGTTTGCGCTGAAGGGGCCAGGGTATCGGAAGCGTTTTGCTGACCTCGTTCAGCGTGTTGCCGGTGCTGATGTCATTGTCGTCGTTGCTCATTTGCCGCATAGCCTGTCGCGTCATGGGTTCGCGAACATCGAGATGCTTCGAAGCCGACTGCCGCGGATTCCTATCGTCAATTACGACCTCATCTATCTGCCGACAGTGGAAAAGTGGGGCGGAGCGATGCTCAAAGGCGACATGTCGGATATTTCCGCTGAAGAGATGCAGCTGATCAAGCCGGCTCCATTCGCCCTGGAGCGCTATGACTGGTATCTCGTCGCGTCACCTGTAAGCGAGATACCGATGCCCGCGGGTGCGCAGCCATTTTCGCACATCGGTATCGATCTCGACGACGGAAGCCTTTATCCCGAACAGGGGCGCTTCCACGTACTTCTCGATTTCGAGCAGAGGAGAAAGGACTATCGGTCGTACCGCGAGGTGCAGCTCGCGGCACTTGAGCGATCAGGCGTGTCATATGAAATTCTTGAGGGCCGCCTCACGCGGTCAGAGATCCGTGCGAAATACAGGAAGGCTGGAGCGTTGATGCTCGCACACAGGGAGAGTTTCGGGTTGCCGATCTGCGAGGTGCAGGCGTGTGGCGCGCAGATATTCACACCGCGACCTGAATGGGCGGGAGCGCACTGGCTGAAGCCTCATCTCACCACGCCGGGCCCGGGGCAACATTCGTCGAACTTTGTCGTGTACGAGAACAGGGTTGACGCACTCACGGCAGATTTGCTCGCAGCGCAGGACTCCTTCGATCCAGCTGCGCGACTCCAGACATTCATGGATGCGCATCCCCAACTCTATTGCGGAGACCCTAAAGTACTCGCTGGTTTTCTGACGCGTGTCTCATCTGGCGACATCAACAGTCAGTCCCACCTGCAGCACGCTAAAATCGGCCGCGGCTAGCGTGGTTTTGAAGTGCCAGGAGGCTTTGAAGTGTCAGTGCCGACGAGCGCTTCTCCTATCTGGCACTTCTGCAGCATACACGATCGTAGACTTCAAAACCTCCTGGAACTTCCAAACCTCCTTTCCATGTGTAGTTCCAACATGCTTAAATCTCAGGATACCCGCTCCGCTACACCAGCAGCGCCTCGAGCTCACGCTCCCGCAGGTTGAACGTGTATCCGGTGCCGACCATGCCAACGCGCAATGCGCTCAGCGTTAGCTGCCGCCCCTTCGTCACTTCGTCGGCATTATCGAACTTCACAGTTCGCCCGTCAACGAAAGTCACACCGCCGTGCCCGACAACTTTTCCGACCTCCCCGCGCACGATCATCGCGGTATCCTCGTCGATGCCGAGGCCCATGATGTCAGGATAGCCGGCGATGGCGACGAAAAGCCTGTAGAGCCTGCGACGCTGCGAGAAGTGAGTGTCGATCAGCGTCTTGAAGCTGAGCAGGCCGAGTCCGGGTCCGATGTACTGCTCGACAAGGTTACCCTCGTCGTCGACTTCATTCCCGGCAAGCGTAAGCTCGGTCAGGGCTGCCGCACCTGCGCTCGTTCCACATACGACTCCACCGCTCACGTAGTTGTCCCATATCGCATCACCGACTGGAGTGCCACTCAACGTCGTAATCAGCTTCACCTGGTCACCGCCGCCGAGGAATATCCCGCGGGCGTTGGCGACAATTTTTGCGATATCGCGCTTGCACGCGTCCTCGCGAGTTTCGATGATCGGAAAGACAGCGTCGCCGGCCTTGGCAGTCTTGAGGTCGGTCTCCCAGTGCCGCGCGCTGCCTCGAACATCGCGGGACGCCGAAGTGATCGTGACGATGGGTCCGCCTTCCTGACCCGCCGCGAGTTTCACGAATGAGCCGAGCGCCTCTCCGTCAGCGGTGCACGAGCCACCAATCATTACCAGCGTGCCGGCGCGAATCGTCGGGGGAAGCTCTTCGTGATCGCCTGAGTCGAACGAAGATCTTATAGGAGTCGGATCGTGTGGTGTCTTGCCTGGAATGGTTCAGCCCTGTTTCTGACTTGTGGCAGCCGCTAGCTGCGGCTGAAGCTCAGTGAGCGTGAATGCAGCTATTGCGCCTGCGACCTGTGCACCTGCGGGTGCATCGGGTCTGAGGGTTCCGTGGTCTGTTCGCTCACCGCGCGTCTCGATGACGATGCGACCATCCCGAACCATGGCCACAGCACGCGCGACCTTCCTGTCTCGTCGCGTCACGTTGGAATCGGGAGCGAAGATGGCGACGCGACATCCTGCGTCGCGCACCTTGTCCTGAAGCTCCCATTCTTTCGCGGGAACGATGACGATTCCATCGCGGGGTACTGCATCGGCAATGGTCGCCATAAGCTGCAGCGCGCGCTCTTCATCGCGGTATCGCTCCGGCACGTCAGTGAGGCCCATGTCGGTGACGATTGCGATATCCGAGTATGAAAACGGCAACCCGGCCTGAAGCATAAAGACCGGCGAGACGTCGACGATGAGATCAGAGCTCCCAAACCCGCGCCGCACGATCTCATCCCGCGTAGCGGCGCGATCGGACCCACCGGTGATGCCGCACATCACGTGCTGCTTGACCGGAGGAACGTTGGCCGTCGCGGCCAGCGAATTCAGCTCGGCCACAGCGTGATCGACATTCGCCAGAGTTCCGGCGAACGCGTGTTGCACTGTCTCGAGCGCAAGTGCAGCAGCGCGAAGACCAACACCCTCGTGCATGTGCTCGAAGACGAGTGTGTACTCGCCCTCGATGTCACCGCCGCGGGTTTTCCCGTACCCGACGTCGTGGCCGATCATCGTCTGGAGCTCGAGCGCGACGTGCTCGACGATGTGGGCGGCGTACGTGCCATCTCGCAGGCGCATGATGAAGCCGCCGCGTTCTCCGATGCTGCACCGGTGCTCGACGAGCCCTGGCATCGCTGACACGAGCGTATCGGTGAACCCCGGTACGTCGGCAGACGAGATATCCTCGTAAGCACCGACTGCGAGATCCATCCGCATGACGGGTCTGGTCGACCAGAAATTCGCACCACGGGTGGCGTGGAGCGTGGTCATGCGGATTTCCCTCATCGGGTCCGGCCTGTCGTCGCTCATCAGGAGCCGGATCGCTCCGCTACCAGCCGCCGGACCTGCTCGAGCACAACCGGAACCTCATCGGCGAGCACGAATATGAGATCGTTGTCCTGCATCATCGACATCCCATGCTCGAGAGCCTCCGTCTCATTGTGAACGATGTCGATCTGGTCGTCACGCATTCCGCCCTCGCGCAGCCCCTGCGCGATGATTCGCGAGATCTCGCCCGGTGCGCGACCGCGGCGATACTTGTCGTCACGGACTATCACGTGGTCAAGCTTGGCAGCAAGACGCCCGATGGTGAGCATGTCTTCATCACGCCTGTCGCCAGGCGCAGTGATGATGCCGATGCGCCGGTTGGCGTCCAGCCCGCCGACGAACTCGAGCAAGCCAGCGATTGCAGCAGGATTGTGCGCGTAGTCGACGAGTATCCGCCCGTTGCCGACGCGGACGAGGTTCAACCTGCCCGGTGTCAGGGAAGGCGATGGGAAGAATGAAAGCAATCCTGCCCTGATGTCATCGTACCGCATCCCCTGCACATAAGCCGCGAGAATCGCAGCGAGAATGTTCTCCCGCTGGAACTTCGCCGCACCCCCCATCATCAACGGAACGTCTCTCTCAGTCGCGATGGGAATCCGGAGCCGTCCGCGTCTGATCACAAAGGTGTCTTGTTCGATACGCGCGCCGATACCATTACGCGACAGATGAAGCTCGAAGTCAGGGCTTTGACCCTCGAGCTTGGCCGAGAAGAGCACAAGGTCACCGGGAGTCTTGTCCTTCATCGCAAAGACGAGCGGGTCGTCAGCGTTGAGGATGCAATGACCCTCACGCTTCACCACTGCCGCGATCACGCTCTTCACGTCAGCGAGCTGCTCCACTGTGTGAATGCCGCGAAGCCCGAGGTGATCGGCGGTCACGTTGAGCACGACACCAACATCGACTTCGTCGAATCCAAGTCCAGCGCGAAGTATTCCGCCGCGTGCGGTCTCGAGCACGGCGATATCGACCGTCGGATTCGACAGAATGATGTTGGCGGAGAAGGGACCGGTCATGTCCCCTTCTATCACCATGCGGTTGCCGAGGTAGGTACCGTCTGTCGTTGTGAACCCGACGACGTTTTCGCTTACCCTGAAAAGGTGCGCGATCAGTCGAGTCGTAGTTGTCTTGCCGTTGGTTCCCGTTACCGCTATCACAGGGATCGTCGACGGTACACCCGGCGGATACAACATGTCGAGAATCGGCGCCGCAACGTTCCGCGGCTCACCCTCGGCAGGATGCGTGTGCATCCTGATTCCGGGGCCCGCATTTACCTCGATGATTACGCTGTTGTTCTCGCGGAATGGAATCGAGATGTCTGGCGTGAGGATGTCGATGCCGGCGATGTCGAGCCCGACGACACCGGCGGCCATCTCACATGCGGTGATGTTGTCGGGATGCATCTCGTCGGTGCGGTCGATCGAGGTGCCACCGGTAGAGAGGTTTGCGGTCTGCCTCAGGGCTACGAACTCATCCTTTGGCGGCACAGTGTCGAGCGTACGCTCGCTTTTTGCGAGAAACTCCTGGGTCGCACGATCGCCCGGAAGGCGGGTGAGCATTTTCGTGTGCCCGTGACCGCGCCTCGTATCCTGGTTGCCGATCTCGATCAGCTCCTTGATCGTCCGCTTTCCATCTCCGACAACGTGAGCCGGCACACGTTCGGCCGCGGCGACCACTTTCCCGTTCACCACGAGCACCCGGTGGTCGCGGCCCTCGGCGAACTGCTCAACGACAATTCGCGACCCGACAGCCGATGAGAACTCCCAAGCCGCGCGGAGCTGGCTTTCGTCGCCGATTCGTCCTGAAATCCCGCGGCCGTGGTTCGCCGCAATCGGCTTCAGGATCACCGGATACCCGATATCATCTGCTACCTCGACAGCGCCGTCGACTGTGCGCACGACATCGCCTTTCGGAACAGGAAGTCCGATGTTCTCGAGCACGCGCTTCGTGTCGTCCTTGTCCTGTGCGATTTCGACGCCAATGGCGCTGGTGGAATCAGTTAGTGTCGCCTGGATGCGGTGAAGATTACGGCCGAGCCCGAGTTGAACGAGCGAGTAATTGTTGAGCCGGCGGACGGGAATGCCACGCCTGCGAGCCTCTTCGACGATTGCGCCCGTCGACGGCCCCAGCCGAGACGACTCATATAATGAAAGGAGGTCGTCGATTATCGGGTCGAGATCGATCTCCTCGCCCGCGATGCACTGCCGCATGATGCGTACAGCATCCTTCATTGCGCGGATGCCGACCTGCTCCTCCTGATATTCGACGATCAGCCACCAGACACCTTCGTCACCGGAAGGCACGACGCGTCCGTATGAGACTTCGTTGCCGATAAGCGATTGAAGCTCGAGTGCGAGGTGCTCGAGGATGTGCGGGATGTGCGTGCCTTCCTGCATGCGCTCGACGAATCCGCCCGGCCTGTCGCGCGTGCACTTGTGCGCGTGCAGCGACGGCATTGCCTCAACGAGCTTATCGATCAGGCCTGGTATGTCTTTCGATGTCACACTCTCGAGGGCGCCTAGCCTGACGTCGCAGGCGATTACCGGCGCGAGGCGCCAGTAGTTCGGGCCCTTGAGCGCGCGGATGCGGGTTACCTCGAGCTCATTTGGGTCGAGGGGGGTTTGTTCGGTCACGAGTGCCTGATGGTTGAGTTGCCGGAGTCGGAAAATCGCACCAACGAGTCACTTGGGGGAAGGGCAGAACTCGCCACGATCCGATTCGAGGCTCAAATCACTGAACGACCCTGTCTCCACTGGAATTATCGAAGAAGTGCGCCTTGGCCAGATCGAATGCCAGCGTTACCGGCTCGCCTGTCTGGGGCAACGGCTGTGGCGAAACGCGCGCAGTAATCGCGAAAGAGCCGACAGTCGCATAGACGAATATTTCGTTGCCCAATGCTTCGACGATGTCGAGTCGCGCGGGAGCGAGGGCTGGCGGATCCACGATCGTCGATTCGCCTGCAAACAGAGGCGGCCCTGAGGCTGGCGTGACCGAGACATCTTCAGGCCTGATTCCCAGAATCAGAATACGCCCGGTTACATCCCGCGTTCGCTCTGCGAGATTGGGCGGAATCTGGAGTGTAAAAGCGTTTTCACTTGCGACGAACTCACTTCCGGTGATCGTTCCTGTCACAAAATTCATTGCCGGGCTTCCGATGAACCCTGCGACGAACCTGTTGGCCGGATGATCGTAGAGATTCATCGGACTGTCGATCTGCTGCACATGGCCCTGGTTCATCACCACGATCCTGTCACCCAGAGTCATCGCTTCGACCTGGTCGTGAGTGACGTATATCAT
The DNA here is from genome assembly GCA_043753365.1 of Gemmatimonadaceae bacterium. Lineage (GTDB taxonomy): Bacteria > Gemmatimonadota > Gemmatimonadetes > Gemmatimonadales > Gemmatimonadaceae > UBA4720. The sequence goes on from JAYUWU010000011.1 coordinate 41,557, forward strand.
CGTCGCCTCGAGCTCCTGATGCAGCCTCGCGATCTCGCGGCGCATCTGCACCCGAAGCTGCGCGTCGAGGTTCGAAAGCGGCTCATCGAAGAGAAACACCTTTGGTTCGCGCACGATCGCGCGCCCCAGAGCGACCCGCTGCCTCTGGCCGCCGGAAAGCTGACGCGGTGTTCGATCGAGAAAACTCTCGATCCCAAGCGTCTTCGCGGCGAGATTCACACGCGTCGCGATGTCATCCTTCGACGTGCCACGAAGCTTGAGCGCAAATGCGAGATTCTCCCGGACGGTCATGTGCGGATACAGCGCATAACTCTGGAACACCATCGCTATGTCGCGATCCTTCGGGGGAACGTTGTTAACCTCGCGATCATCTATGAAAAGTTTGCCAGCGCTAATCGACTCGAGACCCGCGATCATCCGAAGCGTCGTACTCTTCCCACACCCCGAAGGACCTACAAGGACGACAAGCTCCCCATCGGCAACGTCGAGATCGACGCCATGCACGGCGACATGTTCCTTCTCGCCGGGATAGATTTTCCGAATGCCCTCAAGCCTTACGCGAGCCATCGTTCCTCGGCAGCAATATGAGTGAGTCCTTCAGCTTTCCTGATGGTTTCCTGTGGGGCGCAGCGACGTCGGCGTACCAGATAGAAGGTTCTCCGCTCGCTGACGGTGCAGGCGTCAGCAACTGGCACCGCTTTTCCCACACGCCCGGCATGACAACTGGTGGTGACACCGGCGATGTCGCCTGCGATCACTACCGGCGATACCTGACTGACGTCGATCTCATGTCGCAGCTCGGCCTGAATGCCTACAGATTCAGCATTGCGTGGGGTCGGGTGCTGCCGAATGGGACAGGGAAGGTCAACGAGGCCGGCATCGACTTCTATTCCCGGCTCGTCGACGCGTTGCTCGAGCGCGGCATCAAGCCGAACGCGACGCTCTATCACTGGGATATTCCAGCATCGCTCGACGATCGGGGCGGTTGGCTCAACCGCGATATCGCCGACTGGTTTGCCGACTACGCGCGGCTGATGTTCGAGCGCCTTGGTGACCGTGTCCCGATGTGGTCGACCATCAACGAGCCGTGGGTCATCATGGACGGCGGTTACATGCACGGGAAGCTCGCACCCGGCCATCGCAGTCTTTACGAATCGGCGATCGTTTCGCACAACGTGCTTCGCGCGCACGGCCGCGGTGTGCAGGCGTTCCGCGCGAGCCAGCGCAACGGAGCAGGTGAGATCGGCCTCGTCGTGAACCTCGAGCCCAAGTATCCCGCGTCCGAAGCTGCAGTCGACCTCGCTGCGACGAAACGCGCCGACGCCTACATGAACCGGCAATACCTCGACCCCGCCTTCCTCGGCATTTACCCTGAGGAAATGAGAGAGATATTTGGCGACGCGTGGCCTGAGTGGCCGGCTGAAGACATGGATCTCATCCGCGAGAAGTTCGACTTCCTCGGTATCAACTACTATACCCGCAGCGTCTCCCGGCACGCGGACGAATGGCTTCCCGTTCGTGCGATCGGCGTCTTTCAGCCCGAACACATCTATACCGAGACGGGCTGGGAGGTCTTTCCCGATGCCCTCGAGCGAGTTCTGCTGTGGGTGAAGGAACGCTACGGCGACATTCCGCTCTACGTTACCGAGAATGGATCCGCGTTCTACGATGCCCCGTCTGCAATCGATGGGGCCGTAGAGGACCCGCTGCGCGTTGCCTACCTGCGCGGGCATTTGCGCGCGGTCCGTGAGGCGATGGCCAAGGGCGCCGACATTCGCGGATACTTCGCCTGGTCGCTGCTCGACAACTTCGAGTGGAGCCACGGATATTCGAAGCGATTCGGCATCGTCCACGTCGACTACGCAACGCAGGTGCGAACCATCAAGTCGAGCGGCAAGCTGTACTCGAGGGTGATCTCGACCGACGGAGCCGCGCTGAACGAATAAGCCTGTCAACGTCAGTACCTGAACCTTACGACGGCTGGCAGGCTCCGGACTATGACTTCGTCCTTGCCTGTCTTTGCAGCCTTTCCGTTGATAGTTGCGCCACGCAACGATCTCGTCGCCGGCGACCTGACCACGATGCCCCCTGGCGGAATTCGTATTCCGCTCTCGACGCGGACTTCGACTTCCGTCCCGACCTGCTTCATCGTGTAGCTGAGCTGACCGTAGTGCGTCGAGAGCCGCCTGATGCTGGCACCGCTCGCTTCACGAACCCAGCTGTCGAGAATGCCCGCACCGATCACGAGGGATGAGTCAGTCTCCTGCTCGAATGCGAACATGTCGAGCGCGGATCTGATGAAATCAGAGCCTACCCAGGTATGCGGCATGTCGCCGATGAACTTCGGGTTCAGCGAGTCACGGAATACGACTTCAGCCCAGTGGTGCCAGGCTTTCGGCCGCTGATCCTCGAAGAAGAAGTCAGCTATCTCATGCGCCCGCGCCTTCTGGCCAAGCCTCACGAATGTCCCGACGGTGCGCCATTCGTACGGCGTGTAGGCTTCCCAGGTGGAATCTTTGTCGCGACGAATTACAAAGTTCTCGTAGTACTTCTCAAACGTTCTATCGAGTGCTATGCGAGGCAGATGCTCCTGCTCGTCCCCCGGATTCACAGCGATCGTTGTCGATGTCGCGTCGAAGTCGCCGAGCTCGGCGGCTCCCGGGATGTAGTCGATCTTGTGCTGCTGCATCGCCAACTTGATCGATGCGTAGAAATCCTTCCGAAACTGGTCGCGCGCGGCAGCATATCGTGTGGCTTCAGGCTTCCGCAGGACTGTAGCAATCTCCGCAGCATCCTTGAATCCCCGGAGCGCGAAGAAATCGTCCCAGTAGGAATGCATCGGCTTGGCCGAGTAGCCTTCGTGGCTGATAGACTGGGGCATGAGGCCGTAGAACACGCGCTTGTCGCCGGTCTGGTATTCTGGAGTCGTACGCGAGAGACGCAATGAATCCATGAACGCGACGGCCCGTGATACGTTGGGCCAGGTGCGCTCGAGCAAGGCGCGATCCCCGGTATGCCGGAAATATTCGGCGATCAGGTATATGAACTCGCCGTGGCTGTCGTTTTCCGGGACTGGATCGGCGCCGCGGGAGTCCACGCAGCAGGGAATCTTTCCGTTGTCGAACTGGAACCTGCTGTACCAGTCGATGAATTCGCGGACCTCAGCGTAATGGCCGAGTCGCAGGAGTGCGGCCGATGTGAGTGCTCCGTCGCGGATCCACGAGCGTTCATATGATCGGGAGCCCGGTTGAATCGACGGGCCGTCGCGATTGATGAGGATGTAAGCGAGGTTCGCGCGAATTGCGGCGGGAATGCGGGATGCAGATGAAGGAAGTGCAATTGCAACCCGTGACAGGTTCTCACGCCATCCCGTTTCTACGGTATCGAGCTGGCTTCTCACCCACTGGCTGTTGCATCCCACGATCGACTGTCCCTTCGCGCATGCAGGTAAAGCGGCGTGCATTGGGACAGCGACGTCAATTGTGGTGTCGGCGCCCGGCCGAAGCTCGATCATCCATGACAAGGCCCCGGTGGCGCGGCCGAGTTTGTCTGACGCGCTCGAAAGAGACGGCAATCGGGACAGGCGGAGCCGGTCAACGATGCTTCCCTGATCGAACGACATCGCGCCGAATCCTGAGGCGCGCGTGAGCGGAATGACGAAGCGATCGCCGTTCACGCGAACGAGACTTCCGTCGTATGCGATGCTGTCGATCGGGGCGAAGCCACCCTGAGTGTTCAGGAACTGCCATGGTGGATTCACCTGAAACGGCCTGATACCGAGATAGACCGTGGCTCTCTGAATCGTCGACGATGAGTTGCGCACGTGATACCGTGCGTAAAGAATCGAAGAGTCGGGTTTGCCCCCAGCGTATCCGGTGATGCGCATCTCGAGAGCCGGCGTCTTCCAGTCAACGAAGGGAATCGGGAGGTCGCCGCCGACCATATCGCTTGACCGATCTGCATCGTTCCACGTGATCAGCTTCCCCTTTGTGTACAGGAACGGCTCGAGCGAGAACTGGCCTTTGCCTGTCTCGATTGCACCCTGTTCATCGATAAGCGCTTCGCGGGTGTCTCCGCTCACTCCGATCACTGTCCAGTACGACTGGCGTTGCGAGAAATACCTCGGATACGTTCCCGGTGTCGCGTCGCGTGCGACCGCCGTGAAGAAATCGTTTTTGGTAGCGGACCAGGCGAGCGGCATCACTGCGATTTCCCGCAGCGCAGCCGGGGTAGTGCCGTGGAGCTCGAACCTGAGGTATCGGGCGTCTGCTTCGGGCAGGTACACGTAGTCTCGGAAGGCACTGCTTGCTTCGAGCGAGAATACTCGCGTCCATGTTCTGGCATCGGTCGAGGTCGACACTGTATACCAGTCGGGGCGTGCATTTCTCTCCCAGTCGACAATGAGCCCGCCGAATTCCCGGCGCCTGAGGAAATCGATGTTGAGGATCGCCGAGCCCGAGGTCGCGGGCCATGAGGTCGACGAATCGCCATCCATGACCGTTGAAGCTTGCTGATTCGCGCCGCTCAGAGTGGATGTGATGGCGGGCACCAGGTCGTAAACGCCCTGCGGCTCGAGCGGCGTCATCACAAGATCATCGAGCCAGACTGTGCCTTTTCCACCGGAGCCGGCGGTGATGGCAATCTCGATTCCTGCGACTTCCTTCATCTCTCCTCCGCCGAGGGGTCCCCACGCGAAAGTGATGTGCCGCTTTTTTCGAACGACTTTCGACCATTCAGTCGGGAAAACGAATCCGGGCTGATTCGACCACCAGACGTTGTCACCGGTTGGATCGATCAGCTTGAACTCGAGCGTGTTAACGGGCGACTGGCCGCGTATGGAAAATGAGAACTCGTAGTTGGCGGGCAACGAAAGCTTCAGGTCGCGTCGAATCACGGCATAACCACCGTGGCCGTGGAAATCGAACTCGATCTTAATCGACGTCCCGTTGACCCCCGAATCCTGTCCGATCACGAGCGATACGTCATCAGAAGGCTGCGCTCGCCAGGCAGCGACAGACTCGAAATCGTCGATAACGACTGCTGGCTGAAGCAGCATCGTTGCCACGAGGGCAGGGAACAATGCGATCATCCCTTCACGCTCCCCGCCATGACGCCCTGGATGTAGTATCGCTGGAGAAACAAAAACACGAGCATGACTGGAATCACTGTGATCACCGAGCCTGCCATCATCAGCTCGGTATCCTGAACGTGTTCACCGGCAAGATTCGCCAGCGCAACAGGGAGCGTGTATCGCGACTCGTCGCTCAGGACTATCAGCGGCCACATGAAGTCGTTCCATGTCGCGAGGAAGGTCCAGATAGCCAGAGTCGCCAGAATCGGGACAATCCCCGGCACGACGATCGACCAGAATATCCGGAGCTCGGAGGCTCCATCCACGCGCGCAGCGTCGAGCATCTCATCGGGAATCGCCAGCGCGTATTGCCGTACGAGAAATATTCCGAAGATGCTGGCAAGCCCCGGAATTATCACTCCCCAGTACGTGTTGATCATCCCCATATTCTTGAGAAGCAGGAACAGCGGGAGCATCGCGACCTGTGTCGGCAGAACGAGTCCCGTCGAGAGCACCCGAAACAGCCGCTCGCGCCCCTTGAACCGCAGCTTCGCGAACGCGTAGCCAGCCATAGAGTTGATGGCAAGCGATGCCGACGTGACGATCAACGCTACAACCGCGCTATTGAACAGATATCGTCCGAGGTTCAGGCGCGTAAACAGATCGACGTAATGCTCGAAGGTCACGCGGCTCGGGAAGAACCTCGGCGGGTACGAGCTCGCCTCACCTGACGGCATCACAGAGGCCGAAACCATCCACACCATCGGCAGCAGAGCCATTACTGCGCCGAGTATGAGCATGGCATAGAGAAGAATGCGCGATAGCTGGTCGCGTCGAAGCAAGCCGCTCATGTGGCGCGCTCCTTCTGGAGCCGGAACTGAACCAGCGTCGCCAGCAGGATCACTATGAACAGCACGAAGGCAATCGCGGCCGCGTAACCCATCCGCCACCAGCGGAAGCCTTCCTCGTACATGAGGAGCACGACGCTCGTCGTACTCCGCAAAGGACCACCTTGCGTCATCACATACGGCTCGGCGAACAGCTGGAAGTAACCGATCATGGTGATCACCGTCACGAACACGAGTGTCGGTGACAACATCGGGAGCGTGATGTTGAAGAAGCGGCGGAACGGTCCCGCACCATCTATCGCTGCCGCGTCGTAAAGTTCTTCGGGGATCGCCTGCAGACCGGCGATGAAGATCAGCATGTTATACCCGAAGCTCTTCCACACGGCCATGAGGATGATTGCCGGCATCGCCCAGTTGGGATCGCCAAGCCAGTCGATCGGCTGGATACCAATCAGTGACAGCCCATAGTTGAAGAACCCGTATCGCGTGTGGTACAGATACCGCCAGACGATAGCGACGGCCACGAGGGTCGTCACGAACGGCGTGAAGTAGACGGTCCGGAAAAAGCCCTTGAAGCGCACGAGCTTCGAGCTGAGCAGCAGCGCAGCGCCAAGGGACACGGCGATCGTGAGTGGGCCGCCGACGAACGCAAAGTAGAAAGTGTTTCTCAACGCCAGCCAGAAATCTGGCGTCTGGAGAAGGCGCGAATAGTTGCGGAGGCCGACGAAACGCGTGTTGAGCGGACTCGCGATGCCGTAGAGGTCGAAGTCAGTCAGGCTGAGCAGCATCGCTGCAGCTACTGGCAAAAAGAAAAAGATAAAAATCAGCGTGATAGCGGGCGCGAGGAAAAACCACGCCGCCCTGTTCGCTTCCGATGGAATATGAATCCCCTTCACTGGCTTGCCTCAGCGAGCCGCGCGATGATCCACCTGCGCTTTTCCAGGATGCGATTCACATCGCGATCCAGCGCAGCGAGTGTCGTCTCAGCGGATGCCCGACCACGCACCGCCCGCTCGCCATGCTCATAGACCTTCGTCGCAATTTGCTCCCACTCCGGCACCTGGGGAGTCGGCATCGCGCGGTCGAGCTGATCGCGGAATGCCTGTGCGTACCGATTGCCAGACAGAGTCGGATCGAGCCATGCTGCGCGCCGGGCGGGGAGGTCTCCAGTCAGCTTGTAGAACTGCACCTGAATTTCCGGACGCGAGAGATACTCCATCAACTTCCACGCGGCATCCTTGTTTTGTGAGCGCTTGAACAATGCGAGGCTGGCACCACCCGCGAGCGAGGCGCCGGGACCATCGATACCTGGCAGCGGTGCGGTCATCCACTTGTCCTGAAGCTCAGGCGGGAGCCGGTTCGTGAATTCGCCGATCTGCCACGGCCCGCTGATGTACATCGCGATGTTCCCGCGCTCGAACTCCTGGTACAGGTTCGATATCTCGGATCCGCTCAATGCCGGCGCCAGACCATCGCGATAGAGCCCTACGTAGAAATCAAACGCCCTGCGAAACGGTGGATCGGAGAACGCGCCGCGAGTTCCGTTGTCCTTGAGAAGCGTCGAGCCGGCCTGAAGTCCAAGAATGACCGGCGGAGGCCACTCGGTGATCGGAATCAGCAGGGGGTACTGACGAGCTGTCATGCCAGCCTTGATCCGCGTCATCGCAGTGCGCCACCCCTCCCACGTCTCCGGCATCTTGTCGTACCCTGCTTTTGCCAGCAGGTCCGTGCGGTAGAAGATCACGCGCGTGTCGACATACCATGGAATCCCATAGGTAACGCCATCCACGACATTCGTGTTCCAGATACCTGCGAAATAATCGTTGCGGACAACATGGCTCGATACTTCGACACGCTGATCGAGCGGCTCGAGTGCATCGAGCGCCTCGAATTCCGGTACCCATGTGTTGCCGAGCATTGCGATGTCAGGCGTTGCGTTGCCGACGA
>JAYUWU010000012.1:0-2371 GCA_043753365.1 Gemmatimonadaceae bacterium
GACATACTGCAGCCATGATGGCTCGCTTTGACAACGTCGAGGTTCTGGTTCGAGAGCCTCGGCCGATCGAAGAAGGCGGCGCAGCACCGATGACATCGGGCAAACGAGGCAACGAAGGACTCGACTTCAGTAGCTACGTTGCCGCAATCGACGACACCGGCGCTCGTTATGATCTCATCGTCGTGGACGGACGGGCCAGATCGGACTGTCTCGCACGAGCATCTCAGTATCTCTCCGATGGTGGGAGGATTGTCTTCGACAATTCCAATCGGCCCCGATATCAGGCATCTCTTCGCCAGTTCGGCGGCGAGCTTCAACGATATCCGGGTCGGGGACCGGGATCGCCGACCAAGTGGGAAACGTCGATCCTGAAGGGCGCGAGATCGGAATCAGGGTGAGAGCGTCACGCTTGCGATCGCAACGCCGAGCAGCCGACCGTCTTGGCCGGTGCCGAGGGCTTCGGGGCTGGTCGCATCCGGTGCTGAGAACGACACCACCACAGTGGGCGATGTGCCCGGCGGTATCTTGAACTCGATCGACGCGGTGGTTTGATCGACGGCGAAGTCTGCTGACGCAACCACCATTCCGTCGACCGAGACGACAAGCCGCTGAGTGTGATCAGGTGTAACCAGCGCGTTGGAGACGGTGACCACGCCTACTGTCGGGCGGATCCCGTTGACGATCTCGCAGCCAACTGCCGAAGTATCCGACATCCATTGCCCGTTTGCGTCGAATCCCACGAACCCTGAATTCGCCACGGATCCTGGTGCCGGGGGTGCGAGCGAGATCGGACCATCGCAATCGAGCCCGTCGAAATAAGTGGCGTCCACCTCGTAGACGTACCAAAACTCTTGCGTCGACTCAATCCGGGTTGGGAGAAAAAGCCGTTGGGCCGCAGTCGTCTGAAACGTACCATTTCTCCAGTGCTCGGTGTCGGTGATCCAACCCATCTGCAGCGTGCCTGACATCTCTGGCTGCAATCCAGCAGAGGTCAGCAACCGCCTGTCAGCGACCAGCACTCGCCCACCTCGGTTCCGAGTCTCGATGAACAGATCGCGCATCAGAAAACCTGCGAGTTCGTCTCCGGTCGTGAACTGTGGCAGGACAAACACCTTTTTGTCGTATGCGACACGTAGCGGCAACAAGGTGCGGTCGTCCTGCTCGGAGAACACCACGACGTCGTCTTTGCCCATCCTCGATGCAAGCTGGTCAGCGAAACCGATCCGTTCGCTCTCGACATGGCCGATCTGGAGTGCGGCGAACGGGAGCGACCAGGCAACGATTGCGCCACCGACCAGCGCTGCGACGAAGCCGTGTCGTGTTGCCACCAGGTGAGCGACGACGACAGCGCACAAAATCAGTCCAAGCACGAGGACGTCGGACGCAAGATATCTGCCGTAGTAATAGAGGTACGGCACATACGGTTGGAGCAGAACACCGCACCAGCACAGCGAGAGTAGGACCAACGCCGCGCCGACTCGACGCGGGATCCGAGTCCACGCAGCCATCGCCAGCAGCGTGATGAATCCCACTGGGCTGACCATGAGAATGAATCGCCAGATGGCGTGAAAGCGGATGATCCAGCGATCGCCGTCTGGGTTGATCCGGAATGTCCACGGTGTCAGCTCCCCCGTACGGTACAACGCCACGATCGACGGAATCGACGCAATCATCGCGATAACGAGCAGTACCCCGGCGTGATGAAGAGTGGCGTCGGTGATTCGACGTAACGCGTTCCATCGACCGCGCCGATTCAAGCTGAGATAGGCGAGTGCGACCACGATCGTCGCCAGCAACGCAGCGACGATCATGTAACTGTGAATGTGCGGAGCGATACTTCGCATCGCCACTGTGTAGAGCACCGGTTGCTCACCCTGATAGAACATCAAGCTCAACTGCAGGATCAACACAGAGCCGAGGACCACTGTGGCGACGATCCATCGCGTCCCCCTCGTGAAGTAGGGAGTCGCCGCGAGCAAGAGCAGCACGAGGAAAAATGGTAGGTAGAGGAACAGTTGGAACCGCACAAAACACAACGCCCCGAAAGACGCGATGCTGGCGGACGCGTGAAAGATTCGAACCCTCGTGGGCGACGGCCCGCAGGCTCGAAGCAATTGAGCGAACCCGCTCAAGGCGAACGCTCCCGCCACCGTCTCCGCCACGGGGAACTTCGCAAAGAAGGCGAGTGCGGGGTTTACAGCCATAAACATCGCCACGATCGCCGGAGCGACGGAACTCGATGGAAGCAACTGACGGCAGATCTCCATTGCAAGAGCGATGCCGAGCGCAGCGAAAAAGAGCAATGAGACTGTCTGGCGGGTGTCGCCGAGCACTGCCCCGAACATGGACATCCAGATCGGGTGCAGCGGAT
>JAYUWU010000013.1:0-49337 GCA_043753365.1 Gemmatimonadaceae bacterium
AGAGCTGTTCGAATTCATCGAGATCTGGTACAATCGCAAGCGGCGGCACTCCACGCTTGGATACCGGAGCCCAGTGCAGTTTGAGGAACAGCTAGACCAAGCCAGTTAACCAGGTGTCCACGAAATCGGGGGAAGTCCATCCCCTTCAAAAACTCCCGGCACTTCAAAAACTCCTCTCCCTCTGTAGTTCGAACAAATCGGTTATGGACAGTGCCTGGAGGTACACGGGGAAAGGAGGTTTGTAGGGGATTGCCTGACCGAGAGTCAGCCATGCACGAAGCGAGGTTCCGGCTAACACTGACGGATTGAACCTCCCAGAAACGGCATTCTCATAACGAGATGAGAAACTGCCTTTTGAGAGGATTCCAACCGTGATCTCCAGCACCTCCGACTACGCGCTACGGGCCATTCTGGTAATCGCACGCGAATACGACCGCCCGGTCCGGGCAGATGAGATCGCTGACTCGACGGGCGCTCCACGGAACTACCTCGCAAAAACGCTCAACGCGCTCGCAAAGGCAGGAATCCTCAGAAGCGCTCGCGGCCCACTCGGCGGCTTCTCGCTCTCATCACCGCCGGAAACACTCACGGTCGCGAGAATCGTCGACTGCTTCGAGACCAGAAAACCTCATGCCCGCTGCATCCTGGGAACCGGACTCTGCAATCCGCAGAAGCCCTGCGCTGCTCATCACATGTGGACCGCGATAACCGAAAGCCGGCGTCACCCCCTCGCCACCACGACGATCGCCGATCTCCTCGGCACAAGCCGCCCGGAATTCGACACTACATCAACAGGAACACTCCAATGACACGCTTCATTTCCCAGACCACCTTCCGCCGACTGCTTCCACCTGTGCTGATGGTCGGCCTGTTCGCAGTCGTTACCGCCGCGTTTGGCAGAGACGCAGGGCGAGTCGGGGAGTTTGGCTCGCCGCTCGAGCTTCGCACTGCGTCAGACAAGATCGTCGGTGAAGAAGTCGCGGTTCTTACCGAGGCACCGAACGTTCCTCCCCCGATCAAGCGGACTCACGCGACAAAAGTCATAGTGAATCTCGAGATGACCGAGAAGGCGATGCGGCTTGCCGATGGCGTCGAGTACACGATGTGGACGTTCGGCGGATCAGTGCCGGGCAAGTTCATCCGCGTCCGGCAGGGTGATCTCGTCGAGCTTCGACTCACGAATCACTCGAGCAGCACAATGCCGCACAACATCGACCTCCATGCGGTCACAGGTCCAGGCGGAGGGGCCGAGGCGTCGTTGACGATGCCGGGTGGCGAGTCCGTGTTCACGTTCACGGCTCTGAATCCCGGACTCTTCGTCTACCACTGTGCGACTTCGCCGGTGCCGATGCACATCGCGAACGGGATGTACGGCCTGATCCTCGTCGAGCCGAAGGAAGGCATGCAGCCTGTCGACAAGGAGTTCTACGTCATGCAGTCCGAGTTTTACACGAAGGGGAAGTTCGGTGAGCCCGGCCTGCAGACGCTGGACATGGAGAAGGGAATCGACGAGCGCCCGACATACGTCGTCTTCAATGGCAGTGTCGGCGCCCTGACCGGTGAGAAATCACTCAAGACCAATGTCGGTGACCGCATCCGCCTGTTCGTTGGAAATGCCGGCCCGAACCTCACGAGCTCCTTTCATGCGATCGGTGAGATCTTCGACAACGTCTACACCGAGGGCGGATCCGTCGCGCAGCACAACGTGCAGACGACTCTCATTCCCGCTGGTGGCTCGACGATCGTAGAGTTCGCGGCGGAGAATGCAGGGAATCTGGTGCTCGTCGATCACTCGATCTTCCGCGCCTTCAATAAAGGCACGCTTGGAATGATCGCTGTGAACGGTGCCCCGGACAAAAAGGTTTTCGCCGCGGTGAAGGGCATGAACGTCGGCGACAACTAGGGCCGAGAGCGAGCCGCACATGTCTGTCGCCGCATTTCTCGCTGGAGCATTGCTACTCACCCCACCGTCGCCTTCGGCCGCCGGTGGGAATGCGAACGCAGTCCTGGGGATGGCAGTCATTCCCGCCGGCGTGCACGAAAGACTCTACGGCGATGAGAAATCATCGAAAGTGCAGGTTGCGAGCTTTGCACTCGACAGGGAGCCAGTGACTCGCGGCGACTACGCAGCATTTGTGAAGATCGGCGACCCTTCAACCGGTCATTCCCTGAAATGGCCAATGACCGGAGTGTCGTGGTTCGCGGCGACGGCCTACTGCAAGGCGCAGGGCAAGAGGCTTCCAACAAGCGATGAGTGGGAATACGCGGCCAGAGCGAGTGAAACGAAAGCAGACGCCACGCGCGATCACCGCTTCAGAGAACGACTGCTCGGCATGTATGCCGCCCGTGCGGCGAATTCACGCAATCCTGTAGGTACTGGATTCCGCAACGTCTACGGCGTTCGCGGCATGCACGAGCTCGTGTGGGAGTGGACCTCGGACTTCAAACCGGCTCCTTCGCGCGCGGACTCGCATCAAGGCCACAACGCAGCAAACCACAAGCACGACATGTCCTGCGCCAGCGCCGCGATAGGCGTTGCAGACCCATCCAATTACCCGGCGTTCATGCGCTACGCGGTGCGCGCAGGCCTGAGCCGCGGTTCCACAATGAGCACACTCGGCTTCCGGTGCGCGGCCGATATCACCTGAGGATCAGACAATTACTGAAACCCGGCTGGACATCAGGTCCAGCGTAAACGATGTGATCAAGCTCCACCCGGCTTCGATACCGGTGTTTAACGTTTTTGGTGTCGATGCCTGCTGCGGTGGCGCGGCTTCGCTCGAGGATGCGGCCCGCAGTGTCGGCGCTGATCCCGAATCGCTCCTGGAGGCGTTGCAGAGGGCGATCGGCGACACGGTTGAGGCGGGACGATGATCGATCTCGATCCGATGGATGCGGCGCTGGCTGCAGTAGCGGCAAGTCCCGATCGGCCGGCAACTGCCGTGATTCACGATACCGATGATGTACGTCTTGTGGTATTCAGGCTCGAGGGGGGCCAGACCGTTCCGCCCCACCGCAGCGTGTCGTCCGTAATGCTGACGGTGCTCGATGGTTCAGGGACACTGTCTGGTGAGTCAACAGAGCGGCGATGCAGCAGAGGGGAGGTCGTGATGTACGATCCGAACGAGCTGCATGGCATGCGTGCCGAATCCGGCCGGATGCTCCTGCTGGCAACGATCACTCCGCGTCCGGGCAGCCGCTGATGGAGTGGTTCGTAAAAGCGTTCATCAAGGCAGCACTAACCTGGCTTTCGCTCGGAGTGACCCTTGGCGCGGCGATGGCCGCGCACCCCGAGTGGATTGTGTATCGGTTAGCGCACATGCACATAGTGCTGCTCGGATTCGTCGCGATGATGATTTTCGGCGTCGCATACCATGTAATACCGCGGTTCGCCGGATTCCCGTTGCACAGCCGGAGAGCCGCGAGTGCGCATTGGTGGATATCGAATGCGGGGCTCGTCTTGATGGTGACCGGATTTGTCGTGAAAGTGCGCGATCAGGCGACGGGCACATCGATCTTGTCGATCGGTGGAATTCTCGCCGCAAGCGGTGCCTACACGTTTGCGTATGTACTCTGGCGAACGATTGATGGTCCGCGAAAGCTGCGCCCAAAGGCCCCATCGAATAAGAGTGTCCTGCCTGTGGCCCCAGTATCCGGCTGATGCACTCGCTAGTCAGGAGGTTTTTGAAAACGGGGATCGGGTTTCTTGGGGTCGGCCTCCTTATCGGGGGATGGATGCTCATCGAGCGCGAGCTGAGGGGAATCCACCCGTCGCCATACCTCGCGAGCGCTCACACGCACGCGATTCTCGTCGGGTTCGTGATGATGATGATCCTTGGTGTCGCTCTCTGGCTTTTCCCGCGGCCCGACAAGACCGACGAACGCTACAGCCCGCGGACAGCCTCTGCTGCATACTGGCTGCTCGCTTCAGGTACGTCTATCCGGATCGCCGGGGAAGTCCTGCGGATGCAGGTTGGATCCATGGCGCTTCGCTGGCTTATAATCGGCGCCGGTCTGGCGCAGATCGTCGGAATCGGGCTGTTCTTCTTCACGATGTGGTCGCGGATCAGGCCAGTAGGGAGCCAGGTGCGCGAGGCCAGAGGTGAACGCTTCTGATTGCCGAAACTGGAAAGCCCATGCCGGGAAGGCCATCTTTCCATTACGAAACTCACCTAGAGCAATAAAGAGATGACAGCTCCTGCAGCTCCAGCTCCGACTACTACCGAAGAATCCCGCGCGCGCATTCAGGACGCGCTGATGAACGCAAAAAAAGTTGCCGTCGGTACACACGCCGGCGAAGAAGTCCGTGTGCGCATGATGCATCCCGGAGCCTGGATTCCGGACGATGCAGCAGCTCGCCCGATCATCTATCTCGCGTCGATGAAGAACGACCCGAAGATCCGCGAAATGACCACCCGTCCCGAAGTCGCTTTGCTGCTCCACGAATCGCCGACCGGCGAGGAGCACACGAGCTGGGAGATGGAAGTGACCGGTCGTGCCGAGGTCGTTCGTGACTCCTGGGAGCGTGAGCGCGCGAAGCAGGCGACGATGCGAACGTCGTCGATCGTCCAGTATCTCGAGTCGATTGGCCAGACGGATATTCTCGCTTTCGTGAGGGTTACGCCGCGATTCATGAAGCACCGCGTGTTTGGTGAGATCGTTGCTGGGCGACCGCCGTCGATTCTGGATTTTGGCGGATCATACGCCGACAGTGAGAGTGACACGAGCCTCCTTCGCCGCAAGCTTGGAGTGTGGAAGGAGACAATCCGATGGGCATCACTAACTGCGAGTGCAGCATCGGTTGCAGTAGGTGTCGCTGCTGCTTTTGCAACAACGGGCTCGGTGAGCTGGGGTTGGGCATTCCTCACCATGATTGCTGCCGTATCGCTTCAGGCTTGCACGAACATCAAGAACGATCTCGACGATCAGGTTTCCGGCGCTGACGACAAGAACCGGACGCCTGTGCTTGGCTTCACCGGCGGATCACGCGTCATGCAGCGTGGCCTTGCAACGCGCGGCGAGCTGCTCGTGGCGATGCTGGTGTTCGGTATTTTGAGCACGGCGATCGGTGCCTACTTCGCACTTGCTGGTCGTCCCTGGGTCCTGCTGTTCGGAATCGCTGGGCTGATCATAGGGTTCGTCTATACGGGTCCGCCGTTCCGTCTTGCCAACCGCGGGCTCGGCGAAATCGCAGTGGGAGTCGCCTTCGGTATCGGCATCGTCAATGGCAGCGCGTACGTGCAAGCCGGGATGGTCCCGCAGATCGCAATGTGGGCATCCATTCCCGTCTCGATTCTCGTTGCACTCGTGCTCTTCATCAACGGATTCCAGGATTCAGTGAGCGACGGTGAAGTCTCGAAGCGAACTGCTGTCGTTCGTCTTGGCATCGAGCGCGCGAGCCGCGTGTACCCGCTGATAGCCGGTGGGGCCACGATTGCGCTGGTCGTGTTCGTTCTGCTTGGATTCCTTCCGACGTTCGCACTGCTCGGACTTGCTGGAGTACCGCTGTTCATCAAGGCGGCGAGTGTTGCCCGGAAAAGTTTTGGTGAGCCGATGGAGCTCGTGCCTGCCAACGCGTACACAGCAGTTGGCCACCTTGCCAGCGCCCTCGGGTTGGCGATTGGACTTACATGGGCCGGCGTCGGTGGCGGAGTTAATGGTGCGCTGATCGCAGTCGCACTCGCTGGAGTGCTCGTGATTCTCTATTACAACAGGTCGATCGGCCGGCTGGCCAGCGCTTTTTATGGAGTGAAGGACGCCGTAGCAAAAACCTGAACGACCATTGTTCTTTTTCAGGGTAGCTGCCGCAGCACTGCTGCTTGCCCCGCCCATTCTCGTTGATGGGCAGGCAACGACGCAGCGTCCGCGCGCTCGTGACATCGGGATCGTTACCGGAATTTTCCCTGTCGGTGCGAGGAATGCGATCACCGATGTAGAGGGTGTTCGCGTTGGCCAGGTTACTGTGGCCGCCGGCGATTCCATCAACACCGGCGTCACGGCGATCATCCCTCACGCCGGGAATGTTTTCCTCGAGCGGGTTCCCGCTGCCCTCTTTGTCGGCAACGGTTACGGCAAGCTGACCGGAGTCACGCAGCTTCGCGAGCTTGGCGAGCTGGAGACGCCGATCCTCCTCACGTGCACGCTTTGCGTCTGGCGCGCTGCCGACGCGATGGCGCAGTGGATGATCGCGAAGCCCGGCATGTCTGACGTTCGCTCCATCAATCCGGTCGTCGGCGAAACCAACGATGCCGGCCTCAACGACATCAGAAAACGTGCGGTGACAGCAGATCATGTCACCCGCGCGCTCGAGTCCGCAACTTCCGATGTCGTGGAAGGGTCTGTCGGAGCCGGGGCCGGAACCATTGCATTCGGCTGGAAAGGCGGCATCGGCACGAGCTCACGCAAACTTCCCGTGTCACTCGGAGGATTCACCGTTGGTGTTCTCGTTCAGAGCAACTTCGGTGGCTCACTCACGATGAATGGCGCTCCAGTCGGCCGTGAGCTAGGCCGTTACAACTTTCAACGTGAGCTTGGGGATACTGCACGGCAGAGCGACGCTGCGGACGGCAGCATCATGATCATCGTGGCCACTGACGCTCCGATCGACAGCCGCAATCTCGAGCGGCTTGCCTCGCGCGCGATGGTTGGGCTCGCCCGGACCGGAAGTGGAATGTCGAATGGCTCCGGCGATTATGTGGTCGCCTTTTCGACAGCTGCTTCCGTCCGCCGCCCGCGGAACGCTCCTCAGCATTCTGTCACGGACCTCGGCAACGAGCGCATGTCGCCACTGTTCGTCGCTGTCGCGGAAGCGACCGAGGAAGCGATCTATAATTCTTTGCTCAAGGCGACAACCGTAAAGGGGCACATGACGACTGCAGAGGCGCTACCGCTCGACCCTACTGTTGAGATCCTCAGGCGATACAATGTCTTGAACTGGGATAAGACCTTGGCGCGTTAAGACTTGGCCGTGTTCAAGGGAAGATGCATTCGCCTGGGTCCGTCCGTGTTCGTTGTAATGCTGCGTCCAAAAACGGGGCACTCAGGACGCAGCATTATACCCACACCACCCGTAGACCACCCGCGATCTGACCTTACAAGACAAACCCATCTATGGAACTCGGCATCTACACTTTCGCTGAAACGACACCAGACCCGGCGACGGGTTCTACAGTCAGCGCGGAACAGCGCCTCAAGGACCTGATTGAGGAGATCGAGCTTGCTGATCAGGTTGGACTCGATGTGTTCGGAGTAGGCGAGCATCACCGGACTGATTTTTCGGTTTCGTCGCCCGCGGTCGTACTCGCTGCGGCAGCGACCCGTACAAAAAGAATCAGGCTCACGAGCGCGGTTACCGTGCTCAGCTCCGACGATCCTGTCCGCGTGTTCCAGGACTTCGCGACGCTCGACCTTCTCTCTGGTGGACGCGCGGAGATCATGGCCGGGCGCGGATCGTTCATCGAGTCGTATCCGCTGTTCGGGTACAGCCTTGACGATTACGACGAGCTTTTTACCGAGAAGCTCGAGATGCTGCTCGCCATCAGGAAAAGCGAGCGCGTGTCATGGCAGGGCAAACACACGCAGTCGCTGGCGAACCTGGGAGTCTATCCACGCCCTGTTCAGGATCCGCTTCCGGTCTGGATAGCGGTCGGTGGCACGTCGCAGTCAGTTGTTCGCGCGGGCACACTCGGGCTGCCGCTCGCGATCGCGATCATCGGCGGCTCGCCGGAGCGTTTCGTTCAATTTGCCGACCTTTACCGAGAGAGTGCACAACGTGCGGGGCACGATCCAGCGACGCTCGAGCTCAGCATCAACTCGCATGGGCTGATCGCGGAATCATCACAGGAGGCTGCCGATACAGCCTTTCCAGCGTATGCTATCACGATGGGGAAAATCGGGCGGGAGCGTGGATGGCCACCGCCGACGCGACGACAGTTCGATGCTGAACGGTCGCCGCACGGCGCGATGGTGCTTGGGAGTCCACAGGAAGTGATAGACAAGATCCTGTGGGAGCACGAGCTCTTCGGCATGACACGATTTCTGATTCAGTTCACGGTCGGCACGCTTCCACACGCCGTTGTGATGAAGTCTATCGAGCTCTACGGCACGATCGTCGCACCTGCGGTACGGTCAGCCTTGGCAAAGTGAGGCAACTATTCCCGGGAGGGACCAGTGAAGGGCTTTTTGACGAACATCGAAGAAGACACGCTCACGAACGATGACTACCGGCGGGTCATTTTCACGGGTAACCACACGCAGCTCGTGCTGATGACGATTCAACCGGGTGACGAAATCGGACGTGAGACGCATGACGGGCACGACCAGTTCATCAGGATCGAATCAGGGGATGGAGAAGTCCTGATGGATGGAAAGGTCGAGCCGATTTCAGACGGCAGCGCCTTTGTCATTCCGTCGGGTGTCGAGCACAACGTCACGAACACATCATCGAGCGAGCCGCTCAGGCTCTACACTTTATACAGCCCCCCGGAGCATCCGGACGGCACGGTACAACGCACGAAACAGGACGAGAAGTCAGACTCCTGAGCTTGACGTTGTCGTCATCGGGGGCGCAGACTCTGTAGCCGCCCGATGACACCACTCGACAGCTTTCACAGACCCCTTCCAGGAGATTCACCCGGACCTGACGCCGAACGTGCGTCTCCGGTGCCGTGGCGTGCGCGGCTTCATGAGATCGTATTCGAGGCCGACACGCCCGAGGGGCGGGTGTTCGATCTCGCGCTGATGTTCGTGATCCTGCTGAGCGTGGTCACGGTGATGATCGACAGCTCGCCGGGCAGCACCGAAAAGTACGGCGACGCGCTGAGAGTAGCGGAATGGGGTTTCACCGCGGTGTTCACTGTCGAGTACATCGTCCGCCTGCTCTCGGTGCGACGACCACTGAAGTATGCACTGAGCTTCTACGGTATCGTTGACCTTCTCGCGATTCTTCCCTCGTACCTGAGCCTCATCCTGCCGACTGGTCGCTATCTCCTGATCATCAGGGTCCTCAGACTGCTGCGCATCTTCCGCATCCTGAAGCTCGGCAAATTCCTTTCGGAAGGTGCTATCCTCGGACAGGCGCTTCGCGCGAGCCGGCACAAGATCTTCGTTTTTCTTTCGACGGTTCTCACTCTTGTCGTCCTGATTGGCGCGATCATGTATGTAGTCGAAGGCGAAGCGAACGGGTTCACGAGTATCCCGGTGAGCATGTATTGGGCTGTCGTCACGCTGACCACAGTGGGATACGGCGATCTCGCACCCCAGACAGCGCTCGGCAAATTCCTGGCGAGTTTTGTCATGATAATCGGCTACGGGATCATCGCGGTGCCGACGGGAATCGTGACGTCAGAGCTGGCCCAGGTAGCGAAGGATAGTGCGCTCAACCACGAGTCCTGTCCGGGATGTGGCACGCGCGGACATCTGTCTGACGGTCTCTTCTGTCGCAAATGCGGCACTTCTCTCCAGCCTCTTTCCAATACCGATGCGATCAAATAGCGCAGTTGTAGTCTTACTCGCTGTGACACCTCTGGCGTCATGTGTAAAATCTGGGGCGGGCAATGCGTTCCTGGAGCCGACTTGCTGCCGGGTCGAAGGAAAGGCAGTAACCGAGCGCCACCGGGTGGGTGCGATTACATCGCGACGCTTCACGCAGGATGTGTTGTGGAAGTCAATCGAGTCGCCTCTCGGCGCATCCGCATTGAGCGTCGGGAATATCGGTACGTCCATTCAGGGTCGGCCGATAAAGGCGGTTACGTATGGCACGGGCCCGGTGAGTGTGCTGCTCTGGTCCCAGATGCATGGCGACGAATCCACGGCTACGATGTCTCTGGCTGACCTTATCGCGTGGTTTGGCTCGACAGATCCTGTTCATGCCGCGCTGAGAGAAAGGATCGCGACGAACCTGAAGGTAGTCATGGTCCCGATGCTCAACCCTGACGGAGCTGAGCTCTTCCAGCGGGAGAATGCCATCGGCATAGACGTGAATCGCGATGCCCGCAATCTCGTGACGCCGGAAGCGCGTGCACTGAAGGCGCTGCGGGATTCGATCAAGCCCCAGTTCGGGTTCAACCTTCACGACCAGAACGCGCGAACCCTGACCGGGGGAAATGGCAATCAGGTCGCGATCGCGTTGCTCGCTCCCGCTGCCGATCAGGAGCGAAGCTACGGACCAACACGTACGACCGCGCGCCTCATTGCGTCAGTGATCGCGTCAGTGCTGAAAACTGAAATTCCCGGAAGGCTCGCGAAGTACAACGATGCATACGAGCCCCGCGCGTTCGGCGACCTGATGCAGCAGTGGGGAACGAGCACTGTTCTCATAGAGAGCGGCGCGATGCGCGACGACCCGGAGAAGCAGCAGTTGAGAGAAATGAATGTCATCGCGATTCTTTCGGCACTGGATGCAATGGCCACTGACGCGTATCGCAGCGCGGATCCCGCAGCGTACGAGAGCATTCCCACAAACTCCCGCTCGGCTGTAGATGTGCTACTGCGTGGCGGGAGCATCGTGCTTCCCGGCACCGCACCATTCCGTGCGGACATTGCGCTGAATTACGAGGAATCGGTGGCGAAGATCGACCCGCGTGTCACGTCAGTCGGTGACCTTGTAGCGATGGTCGCGCTCGATACTGTCGACATCAGCGGGTTGTATGTGCATCCGGACCCTGCAATGCTCGAGGTCAGGCAGAAAGCGCGCTGGATTCGATTCGACACAACAGCAGTGTTCGCGATTCGTCGTGGTGTAAGTGCTTCGAGCGAGCTCGTCCGCACAATCGGTAACAAGCGATGAGCGGCTCGACCCGTCGCAGTTTTATTGGCAGAGTCAGCCAACTCGCGGTTGCAGGATCGGGTGCTCTAGCGGTTCCACTCTGGGTGAGGGATGCCAGTGCTGCCGAGCGCTGGTTTGCCGATGCAGGAGTGACGCTTGCGGGTGATACGCGTGCACCATCAGTCGTTGCGGAGGACGAAGCCTATTGGGCAAAGGTCCGCACGCTCTATCGGCTTCAGGACGATGTGCTGAACTTCGACAACGGGTGGACGAGTCCGGCTCCTGCCACTTCGCTCGCCGAGATAGATCGGAGTTCCCGTCGGCTTGAAGGACTGCCCGCAGAGCACCTGCCGGCAATGTGGGCGGATGTCAGCAACGTGAAGCTGAGGGCGGAACTCGCGTCTGCCCTTGGAGTTCCCGGCGAGGCGCTCGCGCTCGTGCGCAATGCCACTGAAGCGCTGGACACTGTGCTTCTCGGCTTGCCCCTCAGTGCTGGCGACGAGGTAGTGTGCTCTGTTCACGACTATTACGCGATGCTCGATGCTCTCGAGCAGCGGCGGGCGCGTGACGGAATTGTGCTGAAGGTGATTCAGCCTCCAATACCTGCGACATCGATGGATGACTTGTATCGACTATACGCGGATGCGATAGGCGAACGAACCCGGCTTGTGTTGCTGACCCATCCAAGCAATCTCACGGGACAGCAGCTCCCCGTTAAGCGAATCGTCGATGCTGCTCATGCTGCAGGTGCCGAAGTTGTCGTAGACGGAGCGCAATCAGCCGGCCTGCTCGTCGACCCCATCAAATCCCTGGGGTGTGACTACTATGGTGCAAGCTGCCACAAGTGGCTTGGTACTCCGGTTGGGCTGGGTGTGTTATGGATGAAGCCCGACCACACCGGAAAAGTCTGGCCGCTGCTTCCGCCGATGGCGGGTGAAAGGGGAATGGGCAGGTTTGAATGGATCGGTACGGCTCCGGAGTATATCAACATCGCGTCGATCCCGGCACTCGCCCTTCACCGAGAGATCGGCGCAGCGCGCAAGCAGGCTCGCCTCAGATTTCTGGGTTCGGTAATGCGCGAACAGCTCAGTCGCGTCCTGCCTGACGCGAGCTTCTACGCGACGCTGAACATGGCACTTGGGCTGACGACATTTGAAGTTCCCGGAATTGATTCAGCGAGGCTTCAGAAGGCGTTGCGCGGGAAACACAATATCCTCGTCCAGGCGATGGTTGGCATCAGGAGCGACCCACGCATTCGCGGAATTCGCCTGTCGCCTAACGTGTATTCGACCGTTGCTGAGGCCGAGAGGGTGGCTGGGGCGATTCACCGCGAAGTGTCTGAGCTAAGGCGCGGGTAGCTGGCACCTGGGGCCTGAAGCCCGACGAATTTTCTGACGCGACAGGTGGTAGGCTAGCCACGAAACGGCGGTTGTTGTTATATTCGGTTACACGAATATGATACCTCCTCCCTCTGATCGTTTGAAAACCGCGACGACAATCGTCGACGTCGACGCGCTCTTCAAGGGATTCGCTGATCCCACCAGGATCAGGATCCTGAGCATCCTAGCCGCAGGGGAGCTCTGCGTCTGCGACATAGTCGAGCTGCTGGGTATTCCTCAACCCGCAGTTTCACGCCACCTGGGTTATCTCAGAAAATCGGGACTCGTCGAGGTGACACGCGAATGGAAGTTCGCTCACTACAGGTTGGCCGAGCCGCGCAGTGCGGTGCACAGGAATCTCATCGGCTGCGTGAGGAGCTGTTTCCGTGGAATCGAATCACTCGACGCGGAAAGGCTGCGTGCAGAAGAAAGGGTGCGAGCCCGAACTGATGATCCTTGTGGGTGACACTCAATCGATAGCCGTATGACGATAGCAGCTCCCGCAGTTCCTCAGGCAATGCCGATTCTCGCGCGGCTTTCTACGCTCGACAGGTTTCTCCCCCTCTGGATCTTCGCAGCGATGGGGCTCGGTCTCCTCCTCGGGCGCGTCTATCCTGATCTCGGTGCAGCACTCGATCGCGTGCAGGTTGCGGGAGTGTCGGTACCGATTGCGATCGGACTGCTCTGGATGATGTACCCCGTCCTCGCCAAAGTGAAATACGAGACGATCGGAAAGCACACGCGAGATACGAAGCTCCTTGGCACTTCGCTGATGTTCAACTGGGTGCTTGGTCCGATAGTGATGTTCGTTCTCGCGTGGGTCATGCTGCCGGATATGCCTGAGTATCGCAACGGCCTCATTCTGATTGGCCTCGCTCGATGCATCGCGATGGTGCTTATCTGGAATTCTCTTGCGTGCGGATCGAACGAACTTGCCGCGGTGCTGGTCGCGCTCAACTCTGTGTTTCAGATCCTCACATACTCCCTGCTGGGCTGGCTCTTCCTGACAGTCGTTCCGGGGTGGCTTGGAGGCGAGACGACAGTAGTCGACGTCTCGATGGGAGAGATTGCCCGGAGCGTCGGCATCTTCCTCGGCGTCCCGCTCCTGGCCGGCTACTTCAC
The DNA here is from genome assembly GCA_043753365.1 of Gemmatimonadaceae bacterium. Taxonomy (GTDB): domain Bacteria; phylum Gemmatimonadota; class Gemmatimonadetes; order Gemmatimonadales; family Gemmatimonadaceae; genus UBA4720. Next base: position 13,267 of record JAYUWU010000013.1, read on the forward strand.
CCGCAGGTTCCTGACAGCGAAAAAAGGAACGGAGTGGTATGACGGGGTCTTCATGCCGAAGTTCGGGCCGACCGCGCTGATCGGTCTGCTCTATACGATCGTGCTGATGTTTGCCATGCAGGGAAACCGCATCCTCACTCAGCCATTAGACGTTCTCAGGATCGCGCTTCCACTCACGATCTACTTCTTCGTGATGTTCGGGCTCGCGTTCGCTCTCTCAAAGCGGCTGGGGTTGAACTACGAGACGACTGCATCGCTGTCGTTCACGGCTGCTGGCAACAACTTCGAGCTGGCAATCGCTGTCGCCATCGCGACGTTCGGGATTACGTCAGGTGAGGCGCTCGCTGCAGTGGTCGGACCGCTGATCGAAGTGCCTGTCCTCGTCGGGCTCGTTTATGTCTCGCTCTGGGCGCGGAAGTCTTTCGAGCCAAAGAAGGTCTTGTAACTAAATGAAAGGGAGTGGGGTGGGTGGTCGCGAGGGTCCTGAGTTATCACTAATCGGAAAATTGCGTTGTTACGTAGTCAACAAAACGAAAAAGGGTAAAACCAGAAATCCGAAACGCTCTTACCCCGTCGATAAGACCCTCATTCCACTCGTAGTTCGCTCACCCCACTCCCACCCAACGCGTTTCCCCGATTCACAGGCCAGGATACGATGCGATACGCGATAATCTCTGACGTTCACGCGAACCTGCCCGCGCTGGAGTCAGTGCTGTCAGACATCGCCAGTCGCGCAGACATCGCCGCGACGTACCATCTGGGAGACCTGGTCGGCTACAGCCCATGGCCGAATGAAGTCATCGACACGATTCGCAAGTCCGGAATCCCTGGAGTCGCCGGCAACTACGATTCGACGGTCGCTTCCGATTACAAACACTGCGGTTGCCGAGCGGACACGCCGCGTGATGAAGAGCTCGCGCACATCAGCTACGAATGGACGCGGGCAAACATCTCCCCCGAGTCAAAGCAGTGGCTCGGAGGCCTGCCATTTCGCATCGACCTGAAGCCGCTCGGCGGACATCTGGCAGGGCCGAGGATAACTCTGCTCCACGCGACGCCGGCGAATAACCTCGTCTACGTGACTGAAGATCGCACCGACGCATTCCTGTCGAAGATGGCGCAACAGGCAGGACTGAAAAGTGGTGACGCCATCTGCTTTGGCCACACCCACAAGCCATGGCATCGGGTTGTCCACGGGGTCACATTCGTAAATACGGGAAGCGTAGGCAGGCCGAAGGATGGAGATCCGCGCGCAGCCTACGTCATTCTCGAGACTATCGACGGGTCCATTCGGGTCGAGATTATCCGTGTGTCTTACGATATCGACAGAGCAGCAACTGCAGTCGTCTCAGCTGGCCTGCCTTTGGAGTTGGCGAATTTCCTCAGGTCAGGGGGAAAGAAGCAATAGCTCTGCCAGTGGGTTAAGGAGTCTTCTTCGGTCTGAGTCCTACTGTTCGACACGGAGACACGGTGGGCACGGAGAAAGGCGGAAATACGCTGGGAAAAGAGGTTTAGAAGGTTCGGGAGGTTTTGAAGGTTTTACTATTAGCGAGTTCGCTCCACGACCCCAAGAGCGCGGAGGTCTGGTATTCCGTGGCCCTCCGTGGCCACCGTGGCTCCGTGATGAACAGACAGAGCCATGCAAAAAAGACTCGCTGTCGACCATGCAGCGAGGCCTGATCCGGTTTGAGTCCAGCATACGGTGCCCCCATTGCGTATGAGTAGCATAAGAATTTCACAGCTACGCTACTCGGGGTATTGATGTCCGCTCGCTTTTTCCGCTCTGCCTGCCTGATCACTATTCTCGGGGCAATGATCGCCGCAACTCCCCGGACTGGCTTAGGGCAGATTGGCGGAACCACCGACATCATCACTGGAACTATCACTGGCCCAGGCGGCGAGCCGGTCAACTCGGCACAGGTTCAGGTTACATCAGTCGAGACGGGCATCTCGCGAGTCAAGGCGACGAACGAAAAGGGACAGTACACGCTCCTTTTCCCCGACGGTGGCGGACAATACACGGTGACGGTGCGCCGCATCGGTATGACGCCGCAGCAGGCAAACCTCTCCCGGCTTGCCGATGAAGACAGGCTCGTAGCGAACTTCAGCCTGTCGGCAGCTCCGACGCAGCTTGAAGCCGTCGTAGTCGAGGCGGCAAGGCGGCCGCAGCCGAGGCAGGATGAGCGGCCGACGCCGGGCTCGAGCGGGCGGACGTTGAGCGGGGAAGCGCTCGCGCGCCTGCCAATAGATCCGAGCGACCCTAATGCAATTGCGCTTCTTGCGCCTGGAGTCGTCGAGGTTGCGGGGAGTGATACTACCGCCGCTGGATTTTCCATCGCGGGACAAAGTCCTGAACAGAATCGCGTCACGCTCGACGGCCTGACATTTGAATCAGGCGGAGTTCCCCAGGAGGCCGTGCGCAACACACGCGTCGTGACCAACACCTATGATGTGGCGCGAGGCCAGTTCACCGGCGGAATAGTCCAGACCACAACGCGTGGCGGCACGAACAACGTGGCCGGCTCGTTTAACTACAATCTTCGCGATCCGCGACTGCAGTGGTCAGATGAAGGCGACGAAGGATCGACCGGTTTCGGACAGGGCTTCACTCAGCATCAGTTGTCGGGCGGAGTGGGCGGTTCTATCGCAAAGGACAAGCTGTTCTACTTCGTATCGGGACAGGTTCGTCATCGGTTGAATCCGCTGCAGTCGCTGACGGGAGCTGATGCTCTCACGCTTCAGCGGCTTGGGACATCGTCAGACTCGGCACGGCGATTTCTCGATATCCTCGACGGGTACGGGCTTCCGTCCAGCGTTGCGGCGATTCCCGATGAGCAGCTCAATGACACGTATTCAGGCATGGTTCGGATGGACTGGATGATGAATGCCGACCATTCGCTGATGCTGCGTGGCAACTATCAGGGCACCCTACAGGAAGCATTCCGTACGAGAGCGCTTGCGGTTCCAGCATATGGTGGTGAACAGGAAGGCACGGGCGCTGGGGCGATGGCGACTCTCTCGTCGGTGTTCGGCACGTTCATCAACGAGGCGCGGGCAAGTTATTCCCGCTCCGATCGCAGCGGCGATCCGTATCTGCTGATGCCTGAGGGCCGAGTGCGCGTTACATCGGCATTCGACGACGGATCCACCGGCGTCACGACGCTCGACTTCGGTGGCAACCCTGCGTTGCCAACTGAGGGAAGCAACACTCAGCTCGAGATCACCGACGAGCTGTCGCTTCTCGGAATCGGCGGCCACCGCTTCAAGCTCGGCGGTGTTCTGAACTACACGGCGTTCTCGACAGCAACGAGCAGCAACGCGTACGGAAGCTATGGTTACAATTCGCTCGAGGATTTCGCTGCCAACACTCCTGCGTCGTTTACGCGGACATTGTCGGCGCGCGAGCGTGAAGGTGGCGCACTCGCTGCAGCACTGTATCTCGGTGATACGTGGCGCAGGAGCAGAGCGCTTCAGCTCACGTACGGCCTTCGACTCGAGCATGACCGATACCTCGACAAGCCTGCCTACAATCCTGTTGTCGAAGACCTGTTTGGTCGGCGCACCGACAGGCTTCCTGCGGAATGGCGTGTCAGCCCTCGTGTTGGGTTCAGCTGGACCGTAGGACTGCCGGAACAGACTGCGGCGCAGGGTGGCCGCCAGGGTGGCCGCCAGGGTGGCGGCTTCGGTGGGAGAGGCGGCGGCGGTGGGAGAGGGGCGGCGGGTGGCGATTTCGGAGCGGGCAATGCCAGCGTCACGGTGATCCGCGGCGGAATCGGCGAATTCCGCGGACGCACTTCTTCACAGCTGTTCGCATCGGCGATCGACGCAACGGGACTTCCCAGTGGTGAACAACAGCTCGTGTGCATCGGAAGCGCTGTTCCCATTCCTTCGTGGTCCCGCTACCTCGCTAACCCCGAGTCGATTCCTTCGCAATGCTCGGGCGGTGGCGTTGGAAGTCCGGTATCGCGCGGAACACCCAATGTCGCGCTCTTCAGCGAAGACTTCGGTGCGCCGCGTGCGTGGCGGGCGTCGCTCGGCATGCAGCGCAGAATATCGCAGCGTTTCGGAATGAACATCGACGCATCGTATGCACTCGGTACGAACCTCACTGGTGCACGTGACCTGAACCTCAGGGAAACGCCGGCGTTCATGCTCGGCAGTGAAGGTGGCAGGCCAATCTATGCGCCGGCCGCGACGATCATTGCGACAACCGGCCAGACGAGTGTTCTTGCGTCGCGACGGAATGGTGAGCTCGCGCAGGTTGTCGAGGCGATATCTGAGCTCGACTCGCGCACTGCTCAGGTCAACGTCGGGCTTAATGGTATTCTCGCGCGCAGCCTGATATGGAACATGTCGTACACGTGGACGAAATCGCGTGACGAGACCGGCTTCGCCCCGGGCGCCAGCCTGGGCGGTGGCGCTGCCGCAGGTGGCAGGGGTTTCGGGAACTTCGGATTTGGTGTGGGCTCGGCGACAACCGGTGGAGATCCCAACGCACTGGAGTGGGGGACGAGTGATCTCGAGCGCCGCCATGCGCTCAGTGGCTCACTCAACTGGTTTGCGCGGCCGTGGCTCGATGTTACTTCGATCCTGCGATTCACCGGTGGTCAGCCTTTCTCTCCAAGAGTTGGCGGTGACATCAACGGTGACGGTTCGCGTAATGATCGTGCATTTGTGTTCGATCCTGCGACCACTGCTGATCCAGCACTTGCGTCTGCGATGACAGACCTTTTGAACACGGCGCCAGAGTCCGCGCGCGAATGCCTGCAATCGCAGCTCGGGCAGATTGCTGCCAGAAACAGCTGCCGTGCTGGGTGGAGCACGACGCTCGACATGCAGATGAACTTTCGGCCCGATTTCGGTGGAAGCTTAGGGCGCAGGCTCAACTTCATGGTGAGCCTCGTCAATCCGCTTGCCGGTGCCGACCGGCTTCTGCACGGTAGCGATGGCCTGAAAGGATGGGGACAGCCGAATCGCCAGGATGGCACTCTGATGCATGTCCGCGGATTCGATCCCGTCGCACAGAGTTACATCTACGATGTGAACGAACGCTTCGGCGACACTCAGAGCTCGCGTACCGCTTTGAGAAACCCATTCCAGGTCGGCATGCAGGTTCGGCTTCAGCTCGGTCCCGATCGCCAGCGTGAGATGGTGATGGGTGCGCTGCGGAGGATTGGTGGTGGTGGTGGTGGTGGTGGCGCAGGCAACTTCGATATTCGCACGATGCTCGCCCGCGTTGCGCCTGATCCGATAGCCGGCATTCTCGAGCTGCGCGATACGCTTGCTCTCACAGATTCGCAGGTCGTTGCGCTTGCGCCGATCGCCGATTCACTTCGCGTCACGACTGATTCGATAGCTGCTCAACTTCAAAGGGCTGTCGATTCAGTTGGAACCGGCGGCGATATGCGGACGATATTCCCGACGATTCAGCCGCGACTTCAGGAGGGGCGCGACGCTTACCTCAAGGCAATCGAGTCTGCGCGTGGAGTACTGACGGCGGAGCAGTGGCAAAAGCTTCCCGAGTCGATCCGTAGTCCGGCATTGAGGAGGCAGCGTGTTCCGGGCGGTCGTCCGAGTGGAGATTCGAGATAGGGAAGATGCCGGTGCGCAGGCCAGTTTCGAGTGTTGATATTCGGGGTCGATATGCGACGAAACCCTCGGCGGTTAGTTCTCATTTATTCCCTGAGAATTGTCGCCAGGCGCGACAGCGCGCTGCGCAAGCTTTGACAACGCCCACGCTGCATGCTCGCGCACAAGCGGTTCCGGGTCTGATAACGCCGCGGTGAGGAGATTCACGTCGTCGCTGCTGCCAACGTTACCGAGCACCACCGCTGCATTTCGTTTAAGCCCACGAAGCTTGGCACGTTTCATCGGCGATCTGCTGAACGCTTGCGAAAACTCTTCCTGAGACATCGTCAGAAGCTCGCCGGCGAGCGCGCGCGCAGACTTGTCACCGATTACGCCGCGTGCCTGTAGCGGAGATGCATCCGCCAGATCACGCGAGAACCTCACATTCCAGGGACACACGTCCTGGCAGATATCACAACCATATAGTAGGCCGCCTATCTGCTCTCTCAGGTCGAGCGGAATCTCGCCACGCGCTTCGATAGTCAGGTAGGAAATACACAGGTTCGCGTCGAGGACACCCGGCTCGACGAGGGCGCTCGTCGGACATGCATCGAGGCATCGCGTGCAGGTGCCGCAGCGCTCCGCCTCGAACGGAGGGTCAGGTTCGAGGTCGATGCCGAGCAGCAACGATCCGATGAAGAAAAATGATCCCCGCTCCGGATTAAGAAGGTTCGTATTCTTCCCGAACCAGCCGAGCCCGGCGCGCCGTGCAAGATCCCGCTCGAGAATCGGGCCCGTATCGACGTATGACTTGCCGGGAATCGACCGGCCCGATTCGGTCTCGAGCCACGCATGCAGCGCGTCGAGCTTCGTCCACATCAGCTCGTGATAGTCATCGCCGCGCGCGTACCTCGCCACTGGCCCTGGCTTTGACAATCCTCCATAGTCGAGTGCGACTACGAGAGCGCTCACGGCGCCTGGAAAGGGAAGTCGGGTGTCGCGTCGCTTCTCAGCGCCCTTGGGCAGGTACGCCATTTCGCCTGCGTATCCCTTCGCTACCCAGTTCTCGAATGCCGCTGCGGTCTCGGCAGGCCCGAGCGTCGTGATCCCCGCGAGGTCGAAGCCGATCCCATAGGCCTGAGCTTTCAGCCGGTTGGAGAGCGTCGAATCAGGAGGGGCAGCGATCAATCTTCCGTCGCCCACAAGGCGTACCGCTCGACGTCAGATGCCGGCGGAATTGCGGCGTAGTCCCCGTAAGCGGTATACATCCGCCACCGGATATATGTCGGGTCGGGCAGTGGAAGGAACGGAAAACGCTTATGCCATCCGCGCGCGCGGAAGCGCCAGGCGACACGCAGCAGCGCGGAGGCGAGCCGGGGTCGCGTCAGCGACCTGACGAAAAGTTCAAATGCGAGTCGTGACCAGGACATCTCTCAGGTAATATAGGAAGCATGACTCCATCGGCTGACCGCGCGACCATCGGTCTGATCTCTGACACGCACGGGCTGCTGCGCCCGTCAGTGCACCAGGCCCTCGCAGGCGTGGACATGATCCTCCACGCCGGCGACGTAGGAGGATCTGACATCCTCGACGACTTGCGAATCATTGCCCCGGTGCAGGCCGTCTTCGGCAATACGGACCGGGTCGACGATCCGGAGCTTAGCGAATCGCTCGTCGTGCATGCCGGGGGGCTCGCGATTCGGTTAGTCCATGGCCATGGACTCGGAAGCCCGACTCCTGCGAAACTCGCCGCGGCGTACACCGAGCCCGTCATCGTTTACGGCCATACGCACAGGCAGTTGATCGAGCGAATACGAGGTCAGCTGGTGATCAATCCCGGCGCCGCCGGCGCGCGCCGGTTCAATCTCGCGTCAAGCGTCGCGAGACTTACGATCGACAACGGAAAAGCAGAGGCGGTGCTCATTGCCATTGATTGACCTTGCTCCAGACGTAGTCGATGTGTGGATGGCTCCGCTCGACGTTGATGGTCATGAGCTGGACGATCTCCTTCACCGGCTCTCGCCGAGTGAGCAGAAGCGAGTGAATGCACTGCTGGAGGAGAAGGCTGCGAGGCAGTACGTAGTCTCCCGGGCGATGCAGCGACAGCTACTTGCTTCTTATGCCGGCGGATCGCCGTCGGATATTCAGTTCGGGATAGTAGCCATGGGCAAGCCGACACTGTCCAAGCCGAATGACATCGGCCTCCAGTTCAACACGACCCATTCCGGCAGCCTGGTGATCATTGCGGTGACAGCGAACCGCGATGTCGGGGTCGACGTGGAGCAGATGCGCCCCATCCCGCGCGCGATGAAAGTGGCAAAGCGCTCGTATTCCGCAGCCGAGTATGAGAGCCTCGTGCCGCTGGAAGGTGAGGAGAGGGACCGTGCTTTTCTGTCGATATGGGTAAAGCGCGAAGGGACCGCGAAGGCGCGTGGCGACAGTGTCTGGCGCGGTCTGGCATCATGGAGGAATGGCGCGCTGGAGCATCTCACGAAAGAGTTTACGGTCAAGCCACTCGAGCTCGGCCCCGAGTTCGTCGGCGTTGTCGTCGCGCGCGGAAGTGACTGGACCGTGCAGATGCGGGGCCGCCCGCAGGGAATCTGAGCGGCGCGGTTCACCCGCCTGAAACAATACGTTCGCCGTATCTGCGTGGAGCGCTCCTGTAACCGCCGATACGTTCGCCTCTCGGACGCTAACCGGAGGCAGCTTGAAGCTGACTCGTGTTTGAGGGATTTTGTTATTGGGTGCAGTGCTCGCTTGTTCAGGCCCTAGACACGGAAAACCCAGGGGGGTTGCGGATCGAGCGGATTCGGCGGATCAAGCCGATAGGGCGCATGCACGCGATGGAGACAGGGCTGCTGCCGTCAGGGTTTATGCTTTCTGGGTTAACCCCAGAACATCGAATCATGACGCTGCAGCGACGCTGGTGCCCGCTCCGGACTGTACGATAAAAAAATCCGCCGAATCCGCCGAATCCGCCGAATCCGCAAACCCATGGGGTTTCTGCTGTTCGCTTTAGAGAAAACTCTTGCCGTCCAAACCGGCCGGAATCTCCAGCCCCAGTGCTTTCAATGCTGACGGCATCACATCGACAGTTCGCATCGGGCGGGATGCCAGCCTGTGATTGACCAGCAGCGGCACTAGCATGTGCTCGCGATGCAAAGCACCGTGCGACGACATGTGCGGGATCGGCTCGTACTTCGACCTGAAATCCCAGTCCCGTGACGCGGAAAGGATGATCTCACCGCTCCGGGGTGAATCTGAAAGCCGGGCGATCTGGACGAACGCGTCGGGGTAGTCACATCCGGCAGTGGCTGTATGCGCCGCATCCCCCGTCAATGCGCGCTGGGAACCCACCCCTATGGGATCTCCTGACACCGGTTCGTAGTGGAAAAAGTCCGCACCCCACGACAGGCGCGCTTGACCGCGTCCGCGCGACCCATGTATCTCGCATTCACCGGGTTTCACCGGCAGAATCATGAGGTCGACGGAATTCCTCGCAAGCAGGGCATCCCTCACTACGCTCCATCTTCCCCCAAGCTCCGGCAACCACGGCCTAACCCTCCGGGCAAGATCGAGATAGACGTGCGCCATCGCATTCCCGCTCACCATCACGGCGATCTCCCCGCGGTTCGACAGCACCAACGGATGAGCGATTGTCCTGAATCCAAGCTGACGCACCACTCCAGCGAGATCCTCATGCTGCGAAACCGGAGAGTGACCGTGATCGCTGACGATCCACACATGAGTGTTCTTCCATTCACCTCGTTCTTCGGCATCGCGACGCAAGTCGGCGACTAGATCGTTCACGATCCGAAGAGCCTCGTCGACATGCGGCCCTTTGTGCCCGCGCGAATGTGAAGTCTTGTCGACACCGGTCAGGGCAGCGAAAACAAAATCGGGACGATGCCGCCGAATGGCGCCGGCAACCTGTGAGGCAATACCGCGGTCGATTGCCAGCCACCCTTTGACGTTTCCGGTGAAATGCGTCCGGCCGGTCTTCAACGCGAACCAGAGGCTGTTACCGAGCCTCCGGTTCGCAGGCAGCCCGCGACCAATCACGTTGAGCGCGGCGAGGCTCGATCCGGCGAGCTCGAAGATCGTGGGTGCAGCCCGATCGATATCGCTATCGACGAGCCGCAGCTCGGGCCCGACATAGCTACGCGAGTGTCCTGGCAAGCGGGATGTCTCGTGCGTTCTGTCGTACCATCTGAGACCCGGCAAGCCTATTGGGCCTGGGTATCTGCCCATCAGGAAGGGTGCGTACGCTGGACCAGTCACCGAAGGAAACACTGTGGTGATCGTTGCCATCTCTCCCTCACGGTCGAGAGCGGCAAGCGCGGGCACAACACCGCGCCCCATCGCGTCAGCCAGAACATCCGGTCGTGCACCGTCGGCGACGATAACAATTACCGGCAAGCAGTTACCCGTCGGCGGTCACACGAGGTAAGAGACATTTCAGTGTTATGTTGGATCGTGCGTCGAGACAATCAAGCGCCGGAAAAATCAAGATGACGAAAAAGAAAGCTACTCCTGCGAAAACGCCGGCAAAGGCCAGTCGGCCCCGTTCGAAAACTCCTCGCACCGCGACGGGCAAGAAGGCCGACCCTGCGAGGCGCGCCTCCGCCGAGGAGGGCGCGCGAGAAGGAACGCGTGAGCGCCTCGAGGAAGGGCACCTGATGGCTGGCCGAATCCCGCCGTCGCGCACGTCGACGGGACGAAGAACTGGTGCGACGATGAAAGTCGACGATGACATCAGGAGCTATGCTCCCGTCACGGAAGATGAAAAACTCCTTCAGGTGCCCGGACCGGATTCGGATTTCACCCGGACGGACCCCTGGCGCGTCATGCGGATCATGGGCGAATTCATCGAAGGCTTCGACACGCTGGCTTCGGTCGAGAAGGGAGTCACGATTTTCGGCTCGGCCCGCACGTCCCCCGAAGACCCGATGTACAAGTCGGCTCAGGAAACCGCACGCCTCCTCGCCGAGGCCGGTTTCACGGTCATAACAGGCGCCGGCCCGGGGATCATGGAAGCTGCCAACAAAGGCGCAGCGCAGGCAGGCGGCCGCTCCGTCGGGTGCAACATCGAGCTCCCGTTCGAGCAAGGCGCCAATCCGTACGTCGATACACTCGTCAACTTCCGGTACTTCTTCGTCCGGAAGACGATGTTCATCAAATACTCATTCGCCTTCATCATCTATCCGGGCGGGTTCGGAACGCTGGACGAGCTCTTCGAGGCCATAACCCTTATCCAGACCGGAAAGATCTACCAGTTCCCGGTAATCCTCGTCGGGCGACATTACTGGGCAGGGCTGCTGCGCTGGCTTCAGTCCCGGGTGCTCGCCGAAAGAAAAATCTCCCCGGGTGACATGGACCTGCTGGTGCTGACTGACGATCCCGCGGAGGCAGCGAATGCGGTCATTTCGGCCTATGAGTCACCGGCGAATGCGGGCCGCCGCCCGGCTGACCCTGTCAAGGCCGCCACCTAGCGGCATTCCGAACGGTCATCTAGTTTGAATAATCGAGCGCTCGTCCGACTGAACGAGCGCTCGGCTTTTTTTTCTCACCGCCAGCAGTCAAGTCCCCATGATCGAAAAACTGAAAGCGACGCTCGGCGCGGAAGCTGAAAAGCTCCAACACGAGCTCAACGTGATTTTGCCCGCGGAGATCCGCAAAGCGGTCGAGCATGGTGATCTCCGGGAAAACAGCGAGTACAAGGCAGCGCTCGAGCGGCAGCAGTTCGTGCAGGCGCGGCTCGGCCAGCTGCGTCAGCGGCTCAGCAAGCTCTCTTCCATTGACGTAGCTCAGATCCCGCCCGATAAGGTCGGGCTCGGGTCGGAAGTCGTGGTTGAGGATGAGCAGACGGGCGACAAGGAGACTTACAATCTCGTATTCGGCGACTCTGTCGAGTTCGAGGATGGGCACGTAAGCATGTCGTCGGTGATCGGGCTTGCGCTCGTCGGCAGGGGTATCGGGGAAACGACGGTCCTCAAACTTCCCGCGTCTATCCGCCGCCTCAAGATCGTCGGCCTGAAGACGATTCACGAAACCTAGCTTTGACCGCGCCGCGGATGTCGGCGATCGTCGTCACTGATCGCTATCTGACAATTCGTCGCGTGCTTGCCTCGCTTCGAGAGCAGACGGTCCGGCTCGACTATCCGGCAACCGCCGCCGTACCCGCGCGCGCCGATGAATGTCTACTATCACGCAGCGCGCGTTATCGATCGAGTTGCGGGGTTTCGGCTGCCCTTCTTCGAGAGCGTCGCGTTCCCCACGGCCAACCGGGTGCTCGATCTCGCCCGCGCACGCCGTGAGATCGGGTATGTGCCGTCGGTCGACATGGCATCGGCCGCCCGGCGAACGGCGGACTGGTATCGCGCTCAGGGTTGGCTTTAGCGGAGCCGAGTGATGGTGGTACGGCATAATGGCTTGCGGGAAAGTTTGATATCCAATTGGATATCACATCGACACCCTTCGATAGTTGGGTAGCAAACCCGTGATATCCAATTGGATATCAAACTTTCAGCAAGCCATTATGCCATACCACCATCACTCGGCTTGGGACGCTGAAGCTCAGACTACGGGCAGCAGAACCTCATCGGTCGGCGCGTGTGCGGGCCGGCGACCGAGGGCAAGCTCGATCACGTCGACAATTTCCGCGGCCATGGACCGATAAGTCGTCAACTTGCCCCCCGTCACGATGATCACGCCGGCGCGGTCGTGTGAGATCTGGTGCTCGCGCGAAATGCTCGATGGGCTCGACCCGGGCGGAGCCGTAGCGAGCGGCCGGATTCCGGCCCACGTGCCCAGAACATCGCTCGTCGTGAGCCTGGCATCCGGGAAGTAATGATTGGCCGCCGCGATGAGATAATCGATCTCGGCATCGCTCGCCTCGACGTTGTCCGGCGACTCTTTCGTGTATATGTCCGTCGTGCCGATCACTGCGCGATCACCGGATGGCAGCACGAACATCACCCTGCCGTCCTGCGGCGCTGTCAGCGTAACAGCCCCCTCGTTCCCGATCCTCGCTCTCGCCACGGCGACATGTGAGCCTTTCGTGCCCTTGGCCTGCCAGGGACCAGTCGCGCTCACTACCGTCCTCGCGCGCACGTTTGCCTCGGCCCCATCGATCATGTCATGAACCAGGGCTCCATTGGCTCGGCCCCCGGACTGCGTCACCGAAACCATCAACGCATTGTTCACTGCGACCGCCCCTTTTTCGACCGCCGCCATCAGGGTCGCGATGGTCAACCCCGCGTCATCCGTGGCCGCATCGAAATAGCTGGCACCGCCCTTCAAGCCGCTCGCGGCGAGCCTCGGCTCGTTCCTTAACGTTTCCGCGGCATCGAGGGAATGGTGCCGCCGCACCCTCCTTGGACCGGCAAGCAGATCGTAGATGCTCAGCCCAATTCGCAGCTTCCACTTCGGGAGTCGCGCGCCGCGATAGACAGGCCAGGTGAATTCGAGTGGTTTAACCAGGTGCGGGGCGATTCGCATGAGGATCTCTCGCTCCCGCACAGATTCCCGGACAAGCCTGATCTGTCCACGTTCCAGATACCTGATACCGCCGTGGATGAGCCGGGAAGACTTGCTCGAGGTGCCGCTGGCCCAGTCGCCCTTTTCGACTATCGCCACGCTCAGGCCCCGCATCGCCGCATCTCGCGCGATTCCTGCACCGGTGATACCACCACCGATGACCAGCACGTCGAAAACCCGCGATTCGAGAGCAGAGAAGGTGCGCTGCATTCTGGAAAGATACCCCCACCCCGTCTAACTTCCCGTCATGCCCACGTTCGGAAATGGTCGCCGCGTCGCCATCGTAGATGGCGTCCGCACCCCTTTTGCAAAGGCCGGCACGGCTTTCAAGTCGATTTCGGCCATCGACCTGGGCAAACTTTGCGTCGCTGAGCTGATCCAGCGAACGAATCTCAGCGGCAGTGAGATCGAAGCGCTCGTGTTCGGGACGGTAGTCCCGAATGTCATTGCGCCGAACATCGCGCGCGAAATTTCGCTGATGCCACTGATGCCGAAAGGCGTGCAGGCTCACACGGTCAGCCGTGCGTGCGCTTCCGCGAATCAGGCCATCACCGACGCGGCAGACCAGATTGCCCTCGGTCACATCGATGTCGCAATCGCGGGTGGATCCGAGTCGCTCTCAAACGTGCCGATTCTGCATTCGCAGGGCATGAGCGAGGCGCTGGTGCTTGCATCAAAAGCGAAAACTCTCGCTGGCCGCGTAAAGGCGCTCTCGGCGATCCGTCCGAAGGATCTCGTTCCCATCACGCCCGCGATCGCTGAGCCTACCACGGGCGAAACGATGGGCCAGTCGGCCGAGAAGATGGCTAAGCTCAACGGAATTTCTCGTGAGGACCAGGATCAGCTCGCGCTCCGCTCTCATCGACTGGCCGCAGCGGGAACCGCAGACGGCCGCCTCACAGCGGAGATCATGGCTGTGTACGTGCCACCGCGGTACGAAAGTGTCGTTACGTCCGACAACGGTATTCGCTCCGACACCAGCTACGAACAGCTTGCTGGGTTGAAGCCGGTTTTCGACCGCCGTTATGGAAGCGTCACTGCGGGAAATTCTTCGCCGCTCACTGATGGTGCAGCGTGCGTACTCCTCATGAGCGAAGAGAAAGCAAAGTCGCTCGGCTACGAGCCGCTTGGCTACATCAAGTCATACGCCTATGCGGCGCTCGACCCGGGGGAACAGCTGCTCCAGGCACCAGTGCTTGCCGCTCCCGTTGCGCTTGCGCGCGCGGGACTGACGTTGCGCGACATGGATCTCGTCGAGATGCACGAGGCATTCGCAGCGCAGGTTCTCTCGAATCTGCGTGGATTCGAGTCGCAGATGTGGGCCGAGCGTGCGGGGTTTTCGGAGCCAGTGGGTGAGGTCGACTTGTCGAAGCTCAACGTGATGGGTGGGTCCATCTCCCTTGGGCATCCATTCGGTGCAACGGGATCGCGAATCACCGTAACGCTGCTCAACGAGCTGCGGCGCCGCGGCGGGCAGTATGGCTTGATGACAGTCTGTGCCGCGGGTGGTCTCGGATTCTCGATGGTAGTGGAGCGTGACCAGTGAGCTCGCCATACTCACTTTCCACGGAGATCGTCAGCGGCGTTGCGATCATCACGATCGACCTTCCCGGTGAGCCGGTAAACAAGTTCAACCGTGCCGTGAAGGATGAGTTCATAGCGCTGTTCGACCGGCTCGAGCGGGACCTCAACGTTCGCGCGGCAGTGCTCATCAGCGGGAAGAAGGACAGCTTCATCGCCGGCGCTGATATCGAGGAGTTTCTCGAGATCAAGACGTCGGAAGAGGCGCAACGCCTGAGTCACGAGGGGCAGTTGCTGCTCGACTCCATCGAGAACCAGCGCACTCCCCTTGTCGTCGCGATTCACGGCGCGTGCATGGGCGGTGCTCTCGAGCTCTCGCTGGCTGCCGATTACCGCATCGCCACCGATCATCCCAGGACGGTGCTGGCTCTTCCCGAAGTGCAGATCGGACTGATACCGGGAGCCGGTGGAACTCAACGGTTACCGAGGCTGATCGGAGTCCGCGCGGCGCTCGACATCATTCTGACAGGCAAGAACGTCCGCGCAAAAAAAGCGATGCAGATCGGGCTGGTCGATGAGCTAGTGCATCCGTCGATTCTGAGAAGGATTGCAATCCAGCGAGCCAACGAGATCGCTGAGGGCACTCGGAAGCACGAGCGTCACAAGGGTGGCGTGACGGGCTTTCTCCTTGATGAGAATCCCGCTGGTCGTCGCGTCGTTCTCAAGAAAGCGCGCGAAGAAACGCTGAAGAAAACACGCGGGAATTATCCTGCGCCGCTCGCTGCGATCGATGCTGTGGCGGCCGGATATAGCGGTGGCGCGAGCCATGGCTATCGCGAGGAGTCCCGCCTTTTCGGCGAGATGGCGATGACTCAGGTATCGCGTCAACTGATTTCGATCTTCTTCGCGACTACAGCACTAAAGAAGGATCCGGGTGTCGAGTTGCCGGAGGGTGCATCACCCGAGATAATGCCAATCGATAAAGTCGGCATCCTCGGAGCTGGTTTCATGGGCGCGGGAATCGCCTCGGTTGCAATCCAGCAGGGCACGCTCGTGCGGATGAAGGATGCCGATCACGGCCGCGTTGCCAAGGGTTTTGCGGCGGTGCGCGAAGTGGTGAAAGAAAGGCTCGTGAAGCGGCAGATCACGCGAGTCGAATTCGCAGATACGATGGCCCTGCTTGGCGGAACGAGCGACTACTCCGGATTTGGCAACGTCGATCTGGTGATCGAAGCCGTGTTCGAGGACATCAACGTGAAGCACGAGGTACTGCGTGAGGCCGAGGCAGAGCTTCACCCGTCGGCAATCTTCGCGTCGAACACGAGCACAATCCCGATAACGCAGATCGCCGAAGTGGCCCAGCGGCCCGACAGGGTGCTCGGCATGCACTTCTTCTCGCCGGTCCACAAGATGCCGCTGCTCGAGGTGATTACTACCGAGCAGACAGATCCTGATGTTACAGCAACCGTCGTTGCGTACGGGAAGAAACTTGGCAAGACGGTGATAGTGGTGAAGGATGGTCCGGGGTTCTATGTGAACCGGATTCTCACGCCCTATATAAATGAGGCGGGGCGCCTGCTGGATCAGGGCTCGTCGATCGATGCAGTCGACAATGCGTTGCTCGATTTCGGATTTCCTGTCGGTCCTATTACGCTGGTCGATGAGGTCGGGCTCGATGTCGGATCGAAAGCCGGGAAGATCATGCATGAGGCGTTTGGTGAACGGTTCGCTCCGCCATCGTCGATGCAGGCGGTAGTCGCTGCAGGCCGGTTCGGTCGCAAGGCGAAGAAAGGCTTCTACCTATACGACGAGGAAGGGAAGAAAGGAGAAGTTGACGCGAGCGTCTACACGCTTCTCGCTCCTGCTGCTCGCGTGACTGCGTCGACTTCGGGACAGTCACAGACGCGCACGCAGATGTCGTCCGCCGAGATCCAGCAGCGAACGATACTTCCGATGCTGAATGAAGCGGCGCGCTGTCTGGACGAGGGAGTGATCCGTTCCCCGCGGGATGGAGACATTGGGGCCGTGTTCGGTATCGGGTTTCCACCTTTCCGTGGCGGCCCGTTCAGGTACATGGATCAGCTTGGGGTTGCCGAAGTGGTGAAGCAACTCGAGGAGCTGAACGACAGGTTCCCGGGGCGTTTCGAGCCCGCTGAGCTGCTGGTGACGATGGCTCGTCGCGGCGACTGGTTTCACCCGAAACTGTGATCGCTATCTCCAACAACTGTTGGACTCGCACGATTGCGACCGCGGCAGTTCTCGTTACAGCGGGATGTGCGAGCGGATCACGCGTCGGCGGTGCGTCTGAACCTGTGACGACGGGTCCTCTGACCCGTGCTGAGCGGAGCGGGTATCTCGAGACATCGCGTTATGCAGAAGTGATCGCGTTTCTCGATTCGTTGAAGGGGCGACCGGAGCTCTCGTTCGGGTCGATTGGGAAAACCAACGAAGGTCGTGACCTACCCTACGTCATTGCTTCTCGTCCGCGTGTGTCGACTCCTGCCGAGGCAAGGGCGCTAAACCGGCCGGTCGTCTATGTCCAGGGAAACATCCACGCAGGCGAAGTTGAGGGGAAAGAAGCGCTGCTTGCGTTGCTGCGCGACCTGACGTCGTCGCCGAAGCCGAACGTGCTCGACTCAGTTGTGCTGATTGCGGTTCCGATCTACAACGCGGATGGCAACGAGAAGTTCGCAAGCCAGGAAGTGAATCGCGGGTCGCAGAACGGTCCTGAGCTGGTTGGCGTTCGCGCGAACGCCCAGGGTCTCGATCTCAATCGCGATTATATGAAAGTTGAGGCTCCGGAAACCCGCGCGTCGCTGGCGATGTTCAATGCCTGGAATCCCGATGTGTTTGTCGATCTCCACACCACGAACGGCAGTTACCATGGATACGCGCTCACCTATGCGCCTCCGCTGAATCCCGCTTCGCCCTTGGGCGCGTATACACGCGACTCGATCATGCCGGCATTGCGGCAGAGGATGCAGTCGCGACACGGCTTTCGGACTTTCGACTACGGCGATTTCATTTCGGCGGACACGTTGTCGAAAGGATGGGTGACTTTTGACTCACGGCCGCGGTTCGGAACCAACTACTACGGTCTTCGCGGCAAGATCAGCATCCTTGGTGAGGCATACTCGCACGATCCGTTCGAGCGGCGGGTCAATTCCACTTATGCTTTCGTGGGGGAAATTCTTTCACTCTTCGGTGAGCGACGTGTCGCTGCTGCGTCGAGTCCGGGCGCTTCCGACGGGATCCCGATCAGAGCGCGAATGATCGCAGCCCCCGGTCCAGTACCGGTTGTTGCAGAAATAGTGGAGAGAACAGGAGACTCGGCGCGCACTCAGCCCGGTGTTCCCAGGGGGCGTCGAAGAACAGGCCGTTATGTCACCGTAAACATGCCAGTCTTCGAGAGATTCGAGCCCACGCTTCGAGTGCCGATGCCGGAGCGATACGTTCTCGCTGCGAGGGACACAGCCGCAGTCCGGGTTCTGCGCGACCACGGCATTATTGTGAGAGTCGTCGGAACAAATACGCTCGGCGGCGCGGATCTCGTTGGCAATGGGTTCGTGTTCATGATAGACTCGGCGATTGTTGCGCAACGAGCTTTCCAGGGCCACCGCGAAATGCGCATCACCGGTAAATGGCGCAGCCAGACACGAACGATCCAACCGGGATCGTTCATCGTCGACATGTCGCAGCCGCTGAGTATTCTCGCTGTCTACCTGCTCGAGCCACAAAGTGACGACGGCCTCGCCACATGGAACTACTTCGATTCAGATCTCCGCCCAGGCGGACTCTATCCAGTATTCAAGATCGGCGGCGAGCCGCCCAGCCCATAGCGACAGACAATCATGCTTCGCAACGCACTGCTCTATCTCTCGAACCAGCCTCAAGTCTTCAACTTCGTTCGCCACAACCGCATGGCGAAAGGGTTCGCAAACAGGTTCGTCGCCGGCGAGACGCTCGACACGGCTCTCGCTGCCGTCAAGCAACTGAATGCAAAGGGCATCACGGCGACCCTCGACCTTCTTGGCGAAAGTGTGAGCAACGAGAAGGAAGCGAGGAACTCGGCCAATGCTTACATCGAGATGCTCGACCGGATCAAGAGTGAGGGGCTCGACTCGAACGTGTCGGTCAAGCTTACGGCGATGGGACTCGACATCTCCGAGGACCTGTGCGTGTCGAACATGCAGAGAATCCTCGATCGCGCTCATGAGCTCGAGACTTTCGTCAGGCTCGACATGGAATCGAGCGACTATACGCAGAAGACGCTCGACCTCTTCTACGAGCGGCTGTTCCCATCGTTTCGCGGGAACGTAGGCATCGTCCTCCAGAGCTACCTCTATCGTACGACGACTGACGTCAACGAGGCGAACCAGTCGAGCGCGCGTGTACGGCTCTGCAAGGGCGCATACAAGGAGCCGGCATCGGTAGCGTATCCGGAGAAGAAGGATGTCGATGATTCGTACATCCGCTGCATGCAGTCACTGCTCACAGACGGTCACTATCCGGGAATCGCGACTCACGACGAAGCAATCGTCGACGCGACAAAACGTTTCGCCCGCGAGAATGACATCAGGAACGACAGCTTCGAGTTCCAGATGTTGTACGGCGTGCGGCGCGACCTTCAGGACAAGCTCGTCCGTGAAGGCTACCGCATGCGCGTGTATGTCCCGTTCGGAACCCAATGGTATCCGTACCTCATGCGCCGGCTTGCTGAACGACCGGCGAACGTCGCCTTCATCACCGGGAACATCGTGAAAGAGATGGTCGGGAGAAACCGCAGCTAGATGGGGCAGTTCCTCCCCGCGGATCACTCCAAGGGTGATGCGAATACGGTGGGCGGCTACACAGCGGTGCACGCGCGACCGCCCGCGTTTGAGGGAAAAGACGGCACTTCGTATTCCGTCGAAGTCATGACGGACACAACCGGCGAGACCTCGCGTCCATGGGCCGGATACCTGATGTTCATCAGGTGGCGCGCTGGTGATCCCGTCGCGATGGGACACGTCGAGACGGACTACCTGCGCTACGGCTCGACCGAAGACGAAGCGCGTGATGCGGTTGGTGCGATGCAGCTCAACGACGCGCTCGCCGCCCTGAATCACGCGATCGAGCTGCGTGCAGGGCCATCGCGGCCATGGTGGGAAGCCATGCACGATGAGGGAAACGCTTGAACCGCCACGCGATGGTGTTGAGCGGTACAGGTGGCGTGTGGCGCGTGCGCACCGACGAAGGCGAGATCGTCGAAGCCCCGATGCGCGGCCGCCTGAAAAAACTCGACGACTCGCTCAAGCTAACCGTCGGCGACTCTGTAAACCTCGAGCCCGGCGCGGACGAATCATGGGCGATAGCCGAGATTCTTCCGAGGAAGTCGCAGCTCGCGCGGCGCATGCCCGGAGGGGGTCACGGCGAACGAATCGTTGCCGCCAACGTCGACCAGGTGATGATCGTCTTCTCCGCTGCGAAGCCGGAGCCACACGTGCGCATGCTCGACAGGTTCCTTGTGATTGCAGAGGGCAACGGTCTCGACGCCCGGATCGTGATCAACAAGATCGACCTCGTCGATGAAGCAGAGACGCGCGAGCGTTTCCGGGACTACCTGAGGGCCGGTTATCCGATGCACTTCACGAGCATGAAGAAGGACATTGGCCTGTCAGGGCTTCACGACGCCCTCGCGGGCCGAGTGTCAGTACTCAGCGGGCCATCGGGAGTAGGGAAATCATCGCTGCTCAACGGCATGTACCCGGGATTGAACCTCCGGGTTGGAGAGATCAGCGAAAGCGTCAACAAGGGACGGCACACCACCGTCGGCGGCTTCATGCATCCGCTGCCGGACGGTGGATATGTCGTGGATACGCCGGGACTTCGGGAAGTCGGAATGTGGGGCATGCCGTCGGAGGATCTCGATTCGTGTTTCCCCGAGTTCAGGCCGTTCCTTGACGGCTGCCGCTTCGGTGACTGCACTCACCTCAACGAACCCGATTGCGCTGTTCGCGATGCCGTTCAGTCAGGCGAGGTCAGCTCTGAGCGCTACCATAGTTATGAGAAGCTGCGCGGTGAGCTGACCGATACCGAAAAAAAGTGGGCGACCTTCAAGCCAGGTTCATACGACAAGAAGAAACGCGGCAGATAGACCGAGCCCGGTCAGGGGCCTTCGTCTGACGACTTGCCGTTGAGTCGAAGATTCCAGACAACTGGAATATCCGGGTCGAGCGAATCGCGCACTGAGCAATACTTGTTCACCGACAAGTCGATGGCGCGCTCGGCGTGGCTGCGCTCGATTCCTTCGCCGGTCATCGAGACGTTGAGCGTGATGTGCTTGAAGCGCCGCGGAATCGAGTCAACCCGTTCGCCGAGTACCTCGACGCTGTAGTTCTCGAGGGGTGTGCGGCGCTTGGCGAGGATGTCGACTATATCAACGGAGACGCACGATGCCAACGCGATGAGGAGGGCATCGGGCGGAGTCGGGCCGACTACACCGTCGCCATCGAGACGGACCTGCGGTCGTCCCTCGCGCCCTGCATCGAATGTGTGTTCTCCCTTCCAGTCGATGAGCACCCTCGATGGCGTGCTCAAGTCGGAGCGCCTTTTTCGATGGGCGCGCGAACCGAGTTGCCCCACTCCGTCCAGCTTCCGTCGTAATTGCGAACCTTGTCGTAGCCAAGCAGGTGGGTGAGCACAAACCAGGTATGAGATGACCGCTCGCCGATGCGGCAGTATGCAACTACGTCATCACCTGGCTTCAGTCCCTGCTCGGTTTCGTAAATCGCGCGGAGTTCGCCGGCGTTCTTGAAAGTGCCATCAGGGTTTGCGGCACGCGCCCATGGAACGCTGAGGGCTCCCTTGATGTGTCCGCCGCGGAGCGTTCCCTCCTGAGGGTAATCGGGCATGTGGGTTTTTACTCCGCTGAATTCGTCGGGCGACCTGACATCCACGAGCGGCTTCCCAGCATCAGCATGGTCCCGTACCTGGTGGAAGAAGGCACGAATGCGCTCATCGTCCCTTTCCCGGGCAGTGTATGACGATGCGGGAAACGACGGAACGTCGGTTGTCATCTCCCGCCCTTCCTGCTCCCACTTGATGCGTCCACCGTCGAGCAGTTTTGCATTGGTGAAACCGAAAAGCTGGAACACCCAGTAGGCGTATGCTGCCCACCAGTTGTTCTTGTCGCCATAGAAGATGACAGTCGTATCGTCGTCGATGCCCCTTGAGCGCAGCAGCTTCTCGAACTGTTCTTTCGATACGTAGTCGCGCTGAACTGAGTCGTTAAGGTCTTCGTGCCAGTCTATCTTCTGGGCGCCGGGGATGTGACCTGTCTCGTAGAGCAGCACATCCTCATCACTCTCGAGGATTCGCAGGTTGGCATCACCGAGATGCTCAGCCAGCCATTTGGTGCTCACCAGCGAATCGGGATGAGCGTACCCTTTCTCTGCTATGGCGGGATCATTCATGAGGGGAATTTACTGGCCTGCCTCCCGTGAACGCCACAGACGAAGCCCCGGCGTTTTAGAATTCCGAATGAGCCAGCCCAGCGCCAAGTGACTTATCCGCCGATCGGCGAGCCGTATATGGAGCCATACTCGCGCCATGTGCTCGTTTGCACTGGCGGCTTCTGCTCTCCCGACCGCCGGGGCCGAGCGTTGTATTCCCTGCTCGCGTCGCTGCTTCAACGTGAGGGTCTTCTCTTCGGACCCACCCGCATCAAACGCGGTGAAACACCTTGCCTCGGCGTTTGTGCTGGAGGCCCCATCGTGGTGGTCTATCCTGAAGGTGTCTGGTATGCACGGGTGACACCTGAGCTCCTCGAACGCATCGTTGTCGAGCACCTGCGTGATGGCCGGGTTGTGGCAGATGCTGTATTCCATAAGATGCCCGAGGCCTGAGACGATTGCACTGCAGCGCATCCTGTGGCTTCCTTTGCGGTACGAGCGGATTTTAATTGATGGGTGATGCCGATCCCCTATAATCCGCGCCGGCTCGCACTTGGTGCGGCAAGGAAGTTCATATTCGACGGGCGCGATCCGGAAACCATGCTGGAGCGCATCTCGGGTATCGACAGGAACGGCAACATACTGCCTCCTTCCAACATTCCTGAGGACCTAATGTCCCGCCCTCGCGACCGCATTCTCCAGAATCTCGACGAGATGTACAGCGAAGCCTTCGAGCGCGCCAAGGAATCAGGCGACGCCTCCCAGATGGCTTCGCTCGACTTTGCATACAGGCGCGAGCAGCTGTACTTCGAGGTGCTGCTCGATGTTCGTGACGCCCTGGAGCGCCGCTGACCCTTCTCCATTTCCGCAGGCAAGGCAAAACGATAGTGAGAGCGTCCCTGTGAGCGAGACGGCGCTCTTTATCGCGTTTAATCTCGGCGTCCTCGCGGTTCTCGCGATCGACCTCGGGATATTCAACAGGAAAGCCCACGCCCCTTCCTTCAAGGAAGCCTCCGCCTGGAGCTCCGTCTGGATATCCCTGTCCCTCGGCTTCGCCGGCGTCATTTACACACAGATGGGGACGAAGCCGGCACTCGAGTTCCTGACCGGATACCTGATCGAGTACTCGCTGTCGATCGACAACATATTCGTCATCCTGCTCATCTTCTCGTACTTCAGGATTCCGGATAAATACCAGCATCGAGTGCTGTTCTGGGGAATTCTCGGGGCCCTCGTGATGCGTGGGGCGATGATTGCGGCTGGGGCGTACCTCATCGAGCGGTTCCACTGGATCATCTATGTCTTCGGTGCGTTTCTCGTCTTCACCGGCATCAGGATGGCGATGCACGACGACAGCGAAATCGAGCCCGAGGCAAATCCGATCCTGAGGCTCGTCAGGCGCCTCGTTCCGGTGACTCACGATTACCGCGGCCAGCACTTTTTCGTGCGTGAGTCACCAAAGGCAGGAATGCCGGTGACGCTCATGGCCACGCCGCTTTTCATCGTCCTGGTGCTCGTCGAGACGACGGACCTGATATTCGCCGTCGACTCGATTCCCGCGATCTTCGCGGTGACACGCGACCCGTTCATCGTTTATACCTCGAACGTATGCGCCATTCTGGGCCTCCGTTCACTCTACTTCATGCTCGCAGGTGTCATCCACAAGTTTCATTATCTCAAGCTCGGCCTGGCCGTGGTGCTGACTTTCGTCGGCGTGAAGATGCTTCTGGGGAGCGTCTATCACATCCCGATACAGATATCACTTCTCGTGATCGCCGCGGTGCTCGTTTCGGCTGTGGTGGGATCGATGATATTCCCGAAGGATCCCGGGAAGTAGACATCCGCCCCGGGGCGCCCGGGGCGCCCGGGGGTGAGGGGGGGGGAAATTCTTTCGTTTACGGATTTCCGCCCCTATGTTTCGGGGATCAGCCACCCCTTTTACCTCCCGCGTCAAGTAGCGAGAAGGAGAGTCAGCATGCACCCACGTCTCACCCGCCCGGCGCGCTTCGCCGCCGCCGCCGCCCTCCCCTTCGTCTTCATGGCCGCGCAGCCTGTTGCGTCCGGCCTGAGCTACGAATTCGTGATGAAGACAACGAGCAGGCAGACAGGCAACAAGGAAGTTGTCACGATGCGCGGTCGTGGCATGTACGCCGGCGACGAAGCGAAAATCGAGATGCTCGAAGCCTCGACGTCCGCGGGCGGACAACAGGCGTTTGGCGGGAAAGGCACATACTTCATTGTGCGCAATGGCGGCGAAGAAATGCTGCTGGTCAACCCCGCCGAGAAATCGTACATGCAGTGGGACATGATGAAGATGATGGCTGGGGCGGGCCAGATGATGAATGCAGTCGGCGGACTTGTGAAGATGCAGATGTCAGACGTGAAGATCGATGCAGAGGACATGGGTGCCGGCCCCACGCTTCAGGGTTATCCGACACGGCACATCCGCATGATCCAGAACTACACGATGAATGCAAGCATCATGGGCCGGAGCAGCAAAACGCGAAGCGAGTCTACGACCGACTACTATTTTGCCCCGACCCTTCGCATCGCCAACCCGTTCGTCTCGAACAGCAATTCAATGGCGATGATGTCGCAGTTCTCCGACATGTTCAACAACCCTGACTACAAGAGTCAGATGGAAAAGGCGAACGCGAAGCTTCCGAAAAACGGCGTTCCCCTGCGTACGGTGACGACGATGGTATCGACCGACGAAAAAGGCAAAGCCGAGACAATGACCAGCGTGATGGAGATGTTGAACTTCAAGTCGGGCAACATCCCGGCTTCCGAGTTTGCCATTCCCGCCGGTTACACCAGGGTCGAGATGCCGGCAATGACGGGCGGTGCGACGGGTGGAGCTAATGGGCAGAACGCCGGCTTCAACGCCGATTCAATCGCCGCAGCGGCAAAGCTTGGCGCTAAAGAGGGTGCCAAGGAAGGCACAAAGGCCGAGGCGAAGGATGCCGCGAAGGAAGCGGCTGCGGGGGCCGCAAAGAAGCTCAAGGGAATTTTCGGCGGAAAGAAGAAATAGCTCTTTCCAAGGGTTTACCAGAGCGGGGCGGTCAAATGACTGCCCCGCTTTGCTTTGTCCGTGAGCCCCATTGGCTTATTCTGCATCTGGCGTTACTGCCTTCACATTCACGAGGATGATCACGTGTCAGCTTTCGCACGCCTGATCCCGCTCCTGCTGATCATCATCAGCGGGTTTGCGCTTTACCAGCTTTTCGTTGCGATGCTTTTTGCTTCGCGGCAGCAATGGGGTTTTGCGGCCCTCTATATCCTGATGGCTCTTGCCGGGGGAGCGCTCGCTCGCATGCTCTGGATCAACAAGAAACGCCTCACGGGATCTCCGGATTGACCTCGGTGACTCCACCGGTAAGGACGCAGGAGGCAGAGAGGGTCAGGTCCCTGGCTCGGCTGCTCGACACGGCAATCCGGATTCCCGGGACCAATATCCGCTTCGGGCTCGACTCCATCCTCGGGCTGATTCCAGGGCTTGGCGACGTCTCGGGAGCAGCGCTTTCGGGGTACATCGTGCTGTCGGCGGCAAGACTTGGAGTGCCCAGGGCAGTCCTTGGCCGAATGGTATTGAACCTTGGGGTCGATACGATCGTAGGGACAATACCATTGCTGGGCGACCTTTTCGATGTCGGATTCAAGGCGAACGTGCGTAATGCGGCGTTGCTCGAGAAACACATCGGACAGCCGGTCGCTGCTCACAAGACGAGCAAATGGGTGATCGTCGCGGCGCTTGTGGGAATCGTCCTGCTGGCCCTCGGCGGAATTGCCCTTACGGTAATGCTGGTTCGCGGCCTCAACTGGCTCGCCGCGGGCTGAGGAAAGCACCCGCTATCTGGGATGTCGGTTTATACGCGATTAAGCGTTAACGCATTGACCGGGGGCTCGCCTCGACTTTGCATTAGAGGCGCTCATGCGCTGTAAGAGCCTATCAAATTCAACGAGACAAAGTGCCCTTTTCAAATTTTCAGCTCAACAAGCATCTCCTCAAAGGATTGAAGGAGATGGGCTTTCAGCGCCCTACTCCGATTCAGGCAGACGCAATCCCGCCCGCAATGGATGGTCGTGATCTTCTGGCCTGCGCCTCGACCGGAAGCGGCAAGACTGCTGCCTTTCTTCTCCCGATACTCGACAAGCTCATCGACCGGCCGCGTGGTACGACCCGCGCGCTGGTGATAACGCCGACGCGCGAACTCGCCGCGCAGATCGTCGAAGAGCTCGACGCAATCGCCGTTCACACACCCGTCACCGCTGCGGCAGTCATCGGTGGAGTTGGCATGGGCCCGCAGGAGCATGCATTCCGGAGCGGAGTCGACGTAATCGTCGCGACGCCGGGACGCCTTCTCGACCACATGAAGTCGCCATACGCGAAGCTCGGCAGCGTCGAATATCTCGTACTCGACGAGGCAGATCGCATGCTGGACATGGGATTCCTTCCCGACATCAAGCGCATCATCAAGGCGATTCCCACGAAACGCCAGACGCTTTTCTTCAGCGCGACGATGCCGCCGCCGATTGCCCAGCTCGCATCGCAGATGCTGAAGGACCCGGCGACGATCAATCTCGATCGCACGTCGAAACCGGCTACCGGAATCACACAGGCGCTGTATCCCGTTCCACAGGAGCTCAAGTCTGCGCTTTTCCTCGAGCTGCTGCGACGCGGCGACATGGAGGAGGCTCTCGTCTTCACGCGCACGAAGCATCGCGCCAACCGGCTTGCTGACTTTCTCGCGAAAAACGGAATCGCATCAGAGCGAATTCATGGCAACCGTTCGCAGAAGCAGCGCACGGAGGCACTCGCCGGATTCAAGGCGGGGAAGTACCGCGTGCTCGTTGCGACTGATATCGCCGCGCGAGGAATCGATGTCGAGGAGCTTGGACACGTTGTGAATTTCGATGTGCCACCGGCTCCTGAGGACTACATCCACCGCGTCGGACGTACGGGCCGCGCTGAGATGACTGGCGAGGCATTCACGTTCTATTCGCCGGAAGAGGAAGCGGATATCCGTAGCATCGAGCGAGCGATCTCGCGCAAGCTTCCGCGTGTGACGGTCGATGGCTTTGACTATTCAGCGCGTCCGCAGCAGAGATTCGAGGTTCCGCTGGCGGAGCGTATCGCCGAGATCAGGAAGAAGAAGGCTGAAGATCGTGCGCGGAGTGCTGCCAAGGCTGCGCGTCGTGGTGGCGGTGGTCAGCAGGCATCGAGCGGTAGCGGTGGTGGTGGTGGCAGGCCCGGCGGGGACTCGCCGTACAAGAAGTCTTCCGGGTCAGGCTCGACTCGCGGAAGGCGTGGTGGTTCGCGGTCCGGCGGGTCGTCCGCTCGATGAACCCGGAACTACACAGGGAAGGGAGTTTTTGAAGTCCCAGGAGTTTCTGAAGGGGATGCTGGCGTGCAACGGGTTGGGTTCCGGGGCTTCACGGGTACCTTATCTGGCGTGAAAACCAGAACTGACTTCAGCAGTTTATTAGCCGACCGTGTTCCGCAGTTCCCAACAAAAGGCCCGACGATCCTGATCTGACGAGGATTGTTTGCCGCCCCGGTTGACCTTCACTAACTCCTGGGACTTCTAAACCTCCTTTCCCCGTGTACCTCCGGGCAATGTTTATAACCGACCTGTTTAGAACTACATAGGGGAAGGAGGTTTTTAAGCCCAGGAGAACTGCGTCTCCACGTGTAGTGTCCGCGCCGGGACTCAGTAAGCTGCGGTTTCCCTGTAAGCTTTTTTGAAATCCTCGACCTGCGGCAGGATCGCGTCTTCGAGCTGTGGCGCGTACCCGACAAAGGTGTCTGATGACGCAACCCGCTGAACCGGCGCATCGAGCCACGCGAAGCAATCGTTGGCGATCGACGCAGAAATCTCCGAGCCGTAACCCCACGAGAGTGAATCCTCGTAAGCCACAATCACCCGCGACGTCTTTTTCACCGAAGCGTAAACAGTCTCACGATCCCACGGGCTCAAGGTCCTGAGGTCGATTACCTCGACATCGATTCCTTCTTCAGCAACCGCGTTCGCTGCGGTGATCGCACGCTGAAGCGTTGCTCCATAAGTCACGACGGTTATGTCGGCTCCTTCACGAACAACCTTAGCCTTGCCGAACGGAATCATGAAGTTCGGGCCGGGATTCGCGCTCTTGTTGTATGTCTGCCGGTAAAGATGTTTGTGCTCGAGGAAGATCACCGGGTCATCGCAACGGATTGCCGTGCGAAGGAGACCGTTTGCATCGAGCGCCGTCGCCGGGCACACCACGCGCAGACCCGGGCAATGAGTAAAGAGCGATGCACCCGTCTGCGAGTGATAAATCGCCCCGCGGATGTAGCCACCATAAGTGGTGCGCACCACGATCGATGACGAGAAGTTGTTGTTTGATCTCCACCGCATCGTCGCGAGCTCGTCGCGCAGCTGCATGTATGCGGTCCAGATGTAGTCGAAGAACTGGACTTCGACCACCGGCTTGAAGCCGCGAATCGCAAGGCCGATCGCCCGCCCGACGATGTTCGCTTCAGCAAGCGGCGAATTGTAAACACGCGCACTGCCGAATTCCTTCTGTAATCCCCACGTAACCTTGAAGACGCCGCCCTTGCCCTTGACTTTGTCGAGATGCTCCTCGCGCGAAACGTCGGCAACGTCCTCGCCGAACATCAGGATCTTCGGGTCGCGCCGCATCTCCTCCTTCATGCACGAGTTGAGAAGATCGACCATCGTGGTGGGATCGCCGGTAAACTTCGGATCGTCCTCGGTATCGAATTGCTCGGAAGTCGGATCGACATCCGGCGAATAAACGGCGTAATAAACCGAGTCCGCGTCCGGCTGCGGCTGCGCGAGCGCATCGTCGGTCGCGGCGAGCACCAGAGCGTCGACCTCGTCCTGGATGCGCTTGATATCTTCCTCGGTCGCATGCCCTTCGGCGACGAGCCACTGCGGGAAAACCGTGATCGGATCCCGCGCGGCATCCGCCTCGCGCTCAGAGGGCGGACGATACATCGTCTCGTCATCAGAGAGGGAATGAGAGTATGGGCGAATGACCTTGGCATGCACGAGCGCCGGTCCCTTCCGCTCCCGCGCGTACTGCACGGCGCGAGTCATCGCATCGTACGAAGCGATGAGGTCGCAGCCATCGACTTCCTCGATGTAGAAGTTCGGGAACGACCTGACGAGCTTCGAAATCGATCCGCCCGCAGTGTTAACCTCGACGGGAACCGAGATCGCGTAACCGTTGTCCTCTACCAGATACACCACGGGGAGCTTGAGATTCGAAGCCGTATTCAACGATTCCCAGAATTCACCCTCGCTGGTCGTGCCGTCACCGGTTGTAACGAGAACAACTTCGTCGCTCTTGAATCCCTCGACGATGTCGAGCTGCTTCGCCCTCAGCGTGGCCTCCGCAGAACCGACGGCCTGGAGAAACTGCGTCCCGGTCGGCGACGACACGGACACGATGTTGTAGTCCTTGTGCCCCCAATGGCTCGGCATCTGGCGCCCGCCCGACGCAGGGTCGATCGCCGCGCCGACGGCTTCATACAACATCTCCGCCGGCGTCACACCCAGCTCCAGACAGAGCGCGCGATCCCGGTAGTACATGTAGAACCAGTCGTATGCGGGACGGAGCACCATTCCAGCCGCCGTCAGGATCGCCTCGTGTCCCGCGCCCGAGATCTGGAAAAAGATCTTGTTCTGCCGCTTGAGCTGGACTTCCTTGTCGTCCAGCCGGCGCGACAGAAACATCGTGCGATATGCGCCAACCAGAGCCTCGGCATTCAGGCCGGAGCTCGGGGTAGCGGGGGATTTTCTGTCAGGTCGGGTAGTCGTAGCCATCTGCTCTGCTTTGAGGGGAACCAGCTAATTATAGTGGCGACCGCAGGGCACCGGCTACACTTACGCTGGCTTGTTTCTTGTCGGAAATTAGGCAGGAGGAGTGAACAATGAACCGTCTTCGCACCATCAGACCCGTCTTCGCAGCCATCTGCGCCGCGATTACCCTTTCATGCGCCAGCAATTCGGTCGCGACTGACACCGACTCAGCCAACACGGGCCCGGGTAATAATGCTGGCGCGAGTCCGGCGCCCGCTCCAGGCATAGGACAATCGCAGTCACAGGAAGGGGATTGGGCAGCGATCGAGAAGATCGAGGCAGAGGCAAAAGCGCTCGCCCTCACGACAGGGTGCGCCGCTTCCGGCGAATGTCGCGCCGCGCCAGTGGGGTCCCGCGCCTGTGGAGGGCCGCGCTATTATCTGCCGTATTGCGCAAAAAGCACAGACTCAGTCGCGCTTTACCAGAAACTCGACGCAGTCACAAAAGCCGAGCAGGCGTACAACGCGAAATACCAGATCGTGTCCACGTGCGAATTCAGGATGCCGCCAGAAGTTGGTGTTACCGGCGGGGCCTGCAAGGAGCAGTAGCGGGACTCGATCAGTAATCGACGGGGCGGAGGTAGGCCTCACCGATCGCGCTGTGACTAACCATCGCAACTGTCGGGAGTTTGCGCTTCCAGTGAGTTCCCGACAGTCGCTTGTAGACGAGCGCGACTTCCTCGGCTGTAAAGCCATGGGCTTCCACGTCTGACGTAGAGTATCCGTTAACGAGCCAGTTGAGGATCGCATCGGCACGAGCGTAGCTCAACCCGAAATCATCCTCATCGGTCTGCCCTGCGATGAGGTCGGCTGACGCGGGCTTGCCGACGATCTCTTCAGGAACTCCGAGGTACCGTGCGAGAGCCCACACCTGGGTCTTGAAGAGATCCCCGAGAGGATTGATCGGCGGCGAATCGTCGGCATGCCAGGTGAAGTAGCCGAGCAGTCGCTCGGTTTTGTTGCCTGTGCCGAGCGGCAAAGCGCGATACCTGGCTGAAAGATCGAACAGTGCGATCATACGCGACCGCGCCATGACATTGCCGCGCCTCGCCGGATCTGCGTCCGGCTCGTGTGCGAGATAACCGTCAACCGCCGCACTGATGTCGATAGTGCGTGCATCGATGCCGAGCTTGTCTATCACGAGCTGGGCGTGAGCAAGCGAATCAGGGCTCGACGTCCGGTATGGCATCCTGATACCTGTGACATTCTCGGGGCCGAGCGCTCTGGCTGCGAGAAATGCCGTTACCGCGGAGTCGACGCCGCCAGAGATGCCGACGACTCCGCGCGTAAAACCGCGCAGGCGCAGCTCTTCTTTCAGGAATGCGGTGAGCCAGTTCGCGGTGAGCTCGGGGTCAATCTCGATCGATGGCGGTCCCATGACTGAAGCTGGTGCTGCGATCACCTGGACATCGGTCGGGTCAACAGACGAAATCTTCGAGGCTCGTGAGGTACTCGTCGGAATTGATCCTGACGAAATCCCCGTTGACGCTCCATTGGCGGATGCCGGGTCAAAGACGAGTGTCACCGGCTCGTTCACCTGAATCCTGCCAATGGTCCTCACCATGTGAGGCAGCATCGTCTGAAGGTCAGTGAGCAACGGCATCTCGACACGCGCGCGAGTGAGCTCTGTCGTGTCGAGCGTAACGGTCGCGATCGCTTCTTCCCAGAGCGGCGCCCGAATTTTTATGTCGCCTCTTGGACCTGCTACTACTGATCCACCTGAAAAAGTCTTGCCCCCTTCGGCACCGACGAGCTGAACCAGCGAAACGAAAACGCCGTGTTCCGACGCGATATCGCGCGCGAGCCGCTCCCAGCGTTCGAGGCTTGCAGGTCCTTCGCGCTCATCCGACCGCGGAAATATCCCGCGGGCTGGTGAAGCTGACGCGATGAAAATCACCTGCGCTCCATCCAGCGCAGCGACAGTTCCGGACAGACCGTGCCACGCATCCTCGCAGATGAGCATCGCGGCGCGGCCCCAGCTCGTGTCGAATGCACGGATCTCAAAACCTCTGTCGACGAACCGCTCCTCATCGAACAATCCGTACGTCGGCAGGAACACCTTGCGATGAACGTGACGAATGACCGGTGCCTCGCCACCAAGCGTCACGTAGATCGCGCTATTATAGATGGAGTTGTTCCAGATCTCGTAGAAACCGAGTCCAACGTCCATTGGCTCGAGGGACGGAACAGCGAGACGGTATTGGGCGTCCAGGTCGCGAGCGAGAGTTCCGGCCGTGACCGCATGATCGCGGACACCGCCCTCGAGGAAATAGCCGCTTACGGCAGTCTCGGGGAGGAACGCGACCTGCGGTCGGGGGTCCAATCCATTGAGCTGTGCGAAGATACCGCCCAGCCTGGCAAGATTGCCTGAGTAGTCGCCCTTTCGCGGCTTGAATTGTACGATTGCATGGTGAACGGATTGATGCATTACATGGAAGTTGCCACCCGCTTCGTTCGCGGGCAACGTTTTATCGCGCTGCTGGCTGTAGCGGCTCTCGTATCGGCCGGTCCTGCCGCCGCGCAAAAGCGCGAGCCATGGCAGATAGTTCCGCAACCGCAATCGTCCCAGGTTCTCGCGCGCGACGGGTCCCTGATCGGCGAGATCGGGACCCAGATCCGGACGAGCGTCCCTCTCAGCTCACTTCCGAAATACGTCGCGCAGGCGTTCATCGCGGTGGAGGACCAACGCTTCTACCAGCATGACGGCGTCGACATGGTTGGAATCGCCGGCGCGATCAAGGACAACATCCTCGGCGACAGACGCGGTGCGAGCACGATTACGCAGCTTCTCGTCGGCAACATGCACCCCGACATCATCGATCGGAGCGACCGCACACTCGGCAGAAAACTTCGGGAACAGGCGGCTGCGCGCGAGATGGAGAAGCGCTACTCCAAGGCGCAGATACTCGAGGCATTTCTCAACCAGATCAGCTTTGGCCACGGATGGTACGGAATAGAGTCGGCGGCGCGTCACTATTTCGGTAAGAGCGCGGCCAGTCTCTCTCTTGTTGAAGCCGCAACGCTCGCGGCGATGCCGAAGGGGCCGGAGCTGTATGAGCCGGTAAAATTTCCCGCGCGTGTCAGGGAACGCCGGAACACCGTTCTCGCACTCATGGCGCAGCAGGGCTACATCACGCCGGCGCAGTCGCGAACCGCGCAGCGAGCACCACTGGTTACGGCGCCGAATTACGGAATGTCGGCTGCCGCTCCCTACTTCGTCGACGTTGTAAAGATCCAGGCACAGCGGGCTGGATTCCCTGTCAATCAGGGCGGTTATCGCATTCACACTTCTCTGGACCCGGCGCTCCAGACGTCGGCCGTCATCTCATTGACCGAAGGTCTGGCCGAGGTGGAGGCGCGGGAAGGTTACCGTCATCCCACCGCGGTGGGAAAGGGGAGAGAATCTGAATACCTCCAGGGCCTCGTCGTAGCGATGGATCCGACGACGGGCGACGTGCGCGCTCTTGTTGGCGGACGCAATTATGCCGAGTCTCAGTTCGATCGGGCGATCGACGGCAAGCGCCAGCCGGGGTCTTCATTCAAGCCTGTCGTGTACGCTGCTGCTATTTCCGACAGCATCCCGCCCAATGCAATGATGGGTGACACCGCTATCGCGATCAGGATGTCAAACGGGACCGTCTATCGTCCTGACAACTCCGACCATGAGTACATGGGAGCGATAACACTTCGCGAGGCACTTTCCAGTTCGCGCAACGTGGTTGCGGTTCAGCTCGCGATGGAGCTCGGCATGGATTCGGTGATTGCGCTTGCGAGACGAATGGGAATCGAGGCACCGATTGCGCCGTATCCGTCGAGTGCGATCGGTGCATCGGTTGTTCAGCCGCTCGACATGATTGCGTCGTATACGACGTTTGCTAATCTTGGAACTCCTGTGGAGCCGCGGTTCATTCACCGCATCGACGACAGGTCAGGGAAGACAGTGTATTCGGCGCCGATGCGCGTGCTGCCCCCCGCGCTCGATCCGCGTGCGTCTTTTGTCGTGAGAGACATGATGCGTGACGTGGTCGAACGGGGGACAGCGTCTTCGATCCGGCGTTTCCTCCCCGCGAGTGTCCCCGTTGCCGGCAAGACGGGCACGACCAACGACAACACTGACGTGTGGTTCATCGGACTGACGCCGGACATCGTTGCCGGTGTGTGGCTGGGTTTTGACCGTCCGAAGACGATTACGTCGGGCGCTGCAGGCGGGTCGATTGCTGCACCTGTGTGGGGGAGAATGCTCTCACGCTACTACGCGAGCAGCGCCGGCCGGTCGTCACTCGAGCGGTCCGAACTAAGGTGGACGCCGCCCTTGGGGGTCATCAGTGGTGAGCTCGATAGAGCCACCGGTTTGCTGGCGACGCCGGCAACTCCGGCGAATCGCCGCTACACCGAATACTTCGTTGAGGGCACCGAGCCCGAACCCCTCCGTGCCGACCCGTGGAAGCTCTTCCAATGGGGACCAATCGGGCTCTAATGGAGGGGTTCGATGAAGCCGTTGACCGAGCGAGTCGGATCAGGCCCTCAGGCAACTTTTGTTTGCCGGAGGGGTTTTCATCAGTCTAGATTTGACGACCTGCGGCGACGAATGCCGCGCTCACAGGTACTATCCAATAACACATCAATGAAATTTTCACGCCTTGTTCTGATTGGCGCCGTCGCAGCAGTGGCTGGCGCTTCTCCCGTTTCCGCCCAGTCGGTTGAAGGAAACCGAGCCGGCATCGCGCGTACGAACCTCATCTCATCGAACCCTATCGGTCTTCTGTTCGAGTGGTACCAGGCCGAGTTCGAGCATGCGATCTCGCCAACAGTATCACTGGCGGTAGCCGGGAGCAGCTACGAGTTCCTGGATGACGAGACTGTCGCTTCGGTCGATGCGATCGTCAGGTACTATCCGAGTGCGCGCGCTGTACGCGGCTTCTCGCTTGGCGTTTCGGGCGGGTTTGTCGGAGTCGAAGAGGATTTCTGCGATGCCTTCGGAACCCCCTGCACGCGCGATGATTACACTGCCTTTACGCTCGGGATCAGAGGCGACTACGTTTGGCTCCTTGGCCGCGATCAGAATCTCGCGGTCGCAGCGGGTATCGGCGCAAAGCGCCTGCTGGCCGACAGGGTCGATGGTATCGAAGGGCTTCCCGTGGGAAGGTTGTCGATAGGGTATGCATTCTGAACAGAGAGGAGAACCACCGCTCCCGGCTGTTCAAGCTCCCCAGCAGTTAGCGGAGACACACCTTTCTGAGACTGACAGATAAGGATTCTCCCGCTAAACAGTTGCGAGCTAGTGCTGCAAACTGTTAACAGCAGGCAACGCCAGCGACGTTAAAGCTTTTCCGTTTATGCATTCGCCTCTTCGTACTCTTCGTCGAGTGCAGTAACCTCTTCGACTGCCGGCGGCTTCACCAGCGCGATCTCCAGCACCTGCTCCAGGGTCTCCACCGGATGAAATGTCAATGCCTCGCGCACTTCGTCCGGAACATCCTCGATGTCACCTTCGTTCGCCTTGGGAAGAATGATGTGCTTGATGCCGGCGCGATGGGCGCCGAGCACTTTCTCCTTCAATCCGCCGATCGGCAACGCCCTGCCACGCAGCGTGATCTCGCCGGTCATAGCGACATCGCGGCGAACTGCGCGGTCTGACATCTCCGACACGAGCGCGGTCGCGATCGCCAGACCTGCGGAGGGGCCGTCCTTCGGGATTGCTCCTGCAGGAACGTGAATGTGCGCTTCAATCGCACCAAGCCGGTCCTTCGGAATTCCCAGCTTCGCGGCGTTGTTCGTCGCGTAGGTGAATGCCGCCCGCGCCGACTCCTTCATAACGTCGCCGAGCTGGCCAGTGAGAATCAGTGACACCGCGCCACCAGGTCCAGCGGCCTCGCTGTCTGCCTTGACGGTCCCGTAGAACCTGCGAATAGACGCCTCGACGAACATGATGTCGCCACCCATCGGCGTGTAGTACATACCGGTTGCGATTCCGACCTCGTTCGACTCCTGCGCTTTTTCGGGATGCACCTTCGGCCGACCGAGAAGCTCGCGTACCTCCTCCTCGGTGATTTCCTGATCGACGAGGGGGCCGGTAACACCCATCGCGATCTTGCGCGCGACTTTCCGTGCAACTGCACCCAACTGTCGCTCGAGCTGTCGCA
>JAYUWU010000014.1:0-2353 GCA_043753365.1 Gemmatimonadaceae bacterium
GGCAGGATGTGTTCCTGATGCGGACTGATGGAAGCGAATTGACTCGCGTTACTGATGATGCTGCTCGCGACTGGAATCCGCGCTTCACTCCTGATGGCAGCGCATTAACGTTTCATTCGAATTTTCGCGGCCGATACGACGGATGGTCTATCCGCGTAGACGGCAGCGGTCGTACCCAACTCACTGATATCGCGACAGAAATCGTGTACCCGGTTTTCGCACCGGACGGAAAACGGTTGCTCGTGAGCTCGCTCATGAGTGACGACACGTGGATTGGCACTTCCCCATGGCCGATGACCAAAGGCAACAGCACGCCTATCGTGGTTCCCGTCACGCCGCTCGGTACGATGGACAAGACCAGATGGTCGCGGGACGGTCGCTTCATCGCTGGCGGAATCGTATCGGGCGCGGGCAATTACCGGGGCAACGCAATCTTCGAGGTTGCGACAGGGGTGATTCGAGTGTTGAGCGACGATGCCGCGGTACCAGAAATCGCCTTCCTGCCGGACAACCGAAGCGTTGCGTACTTCACGTCTTCGGGATCGCTGGTCATGCAGGATATAGCAACCCTGCGGCGCCGTAGTATCGCTGAGAAATTGCCGTATCCTCCGGACGTAATGGGCAGCATCGCTGCGTCCCCCGATGGATCGGCGCTGTTCTACGGTGCGTCGCAGTCAGAGGCGAATATCTGGCTCGCGCGTCGCGCCGGCATGAAGTGATGAAAGCGCCTGGTCGCCACGAGCGGCCGGCATGCATGCGGCTGGCGAAGTTGCAGCGGAAATGACACATTGCGGCCGCTGAATCCTCCTTTCAGGAGTATCATTGCACCTGCCGACCGGCTTTGAGATGGCTTCGCCTTTCGCCGGTCAGACGCCATGACCGAAGTGGTCGCGCGACTCGCAAGCGCAATCTCCGATCGATACAAGGTCATCGAGCAGGTGGGTCAGGGCGGGATGGCCACAGTTTACCTGGCCGAGGATGTCAGGCACCACCGCAAGGTCGCGATAAAGGTCCTGCATCCCGAGCTCTCCGCGGTTCTCGGCGGCGACCGGTTCCTCAAGGAGATAGAGCTCACTGCCAATCTGCAGCACCCGCACATCCTCCCGCTGTTCGACTCTGGCAGCGCCGAGGGGTTGCTCTACTATGTAATGCCGTACATAGACGGCGAGACACTGCGGGACCGGTTGACCCGTGAGCGCCAGCTTCCGATTCCCGACGCTGTACGGATCGCATGCGATGTAGCGGACGCACTCGACTATGCGCATAAGCGCGGCGTCGTACACCGCGACATCAAGCCCGAGAACATCCTGCTTCACGGCGGCCGGCCGCTAATCGCCGATTTCGGGATCGCGCTTGCCGTGCAGCAGGCGGGTGGCGAGCGGATGACGCAAACGGGCCTTTCA
The DNA here is from genome assembly GCA_043753365.1 of Gemmatimonadaceae bacterium. Taxonomy (GTDB): domain Bacteria; phylum Gemmatimonadota; class Gemmatimonadetes; order Gemmatimonadales; family Gemmatimonadaceae; genus UBA4720. The sequence goes on from JAYUWU010000014.1 coordinate 1,404, forward strand.
CTTGGAACGCCCCAATACATGAGCCCGGAGCAGGCGACGGGAGAGCGCGACATCGATGCCCGCAGCGACATCTACTCACTCGGTGCGGTGACCTACGAGATGCTGACCGGGGAAGCGCCGTTCACCGGGCCGACATCCCAGGCAATCGTGGCGAAGGTGATCACCACTGATCCGGGCTCACTTGCTGCCCGGCGGAAAAGCATTCCCGCCCACGTCGAGGATGCGGTACTCACTGCGCTCGAGAAAGTACCGGCTGACCGCTTCGCCACTGCGGCGGAATTTGGTGCGGCGCTTACTGATGCAGCGGTGCGCACGAGAACCGTACCAAGAGGAAAAGCAGCGCGTGCCGTGACGAGCGGGTTCGACTGGCGAGTTGTTACCGGGATCGCAGCCGTCGCTCTCGCCATGGGTGCCATTGCGACGTGGGCCGTGACGAAGCCTTCACCGGTCGGCGGACAGAGAGTAGCGTTTCTTCATCAGGACGACACTACGTATCGGTTTGCGACTGCATGCTGTGCATCTGCCGTAGCCGTTTCTCCCGACGGACGCCGCATAGTCTACGGTGCAATTTCGGGCGCCACTCGCATCCTCATGGTGCGGAACATCGACGATGTGACATCTCACGTGCTTTCAGGAAGCGAAGCCGGAAAGAGTCCGAGCTTTTCGCCTGACGGGCAGTGGATTCTTTTCGAGCATGGCCTTGATGCCACTGGCGCCTCCGCGACACTCAAGAAGATACCGGTCGCTGGAGGTGGCGCGATCGCCATCACGCGGCTCGATGGCCCGTTATCGGGCGCGGTCTGGCTCGAAGATGCGACGATAGTTTATTCGACGATCGCTCCGGCGTCCCGGGGCCTTCACCGCGTCTCAGCTGACGGCGGAACCCCGGAGAGGCTGACGACACCCGACACGGCGCGCGGTGAAACGGCGCATCGCCTCCCATCCAGAGT
>JAYUWU010000015.1:0-2344 GCA_043753365.1 Gemmatimonadaceae bacterium
GAGAAACAGCATGAGAACGATGGATCTGGTAATGCGAAAAATTGCTGATCCATCTGCTCTCATTCGTAAATGGCCTCGGTGTTCGCTATTCGCTATTCAACGGACAAGACCCCGTTCATTTTTTCTCAGCGCTTTGGATCCAGTATTTCGCCTACCTTATAAAGCGCGCCCTGAAGATGAAGCTGCGTCGACCTGTCCATGGCTCGCGGAATCGCGCGCTGGAGCTCACCGCGCAGGGTTACCATCTCGCCCCGAAGATGTGATTGCGCGTCGCTCGACAGCGGTACGCGCGGCGGTCCGAACTGCTGCTGCGCGGGAGCGGGAGTCGCGGCAGGAGGATTGATCTTTCTGTCGACCAGCTCGAGATAGTCCATTTGCAGCTCGCGGCGGTATGCGTCGATCACCGGGCGCGGAGACATGATCTCGGACCACATTCCCCGGCGCACGTCGTCGAGCATCCGCGAGAGCAGATACACCTCGGACCTGTTGCTCGACAAGGCTTCCTGTTCCAGCAGGCGATTCATCCGACCGTCATCGAGCAGATTGTTCATGACGCGCATTTGCGCGGCGTTGATTCGCCTGATCATTCCGGAGGACTCGATGCGGGTGGCAATCTCGGGACGGATGAGATACTGCGGTGTCGCAAAGACATTCTCACTGATGAACCGCACAGCATCGGCCTGCCGCACTCGCGGAAGCGAAACGTAAACCGGACCCGGCTGGCTGCCCGACTTGTACTGCACAGTGCCCCCGCCAATAAGAGTGGCGACGTGATTTGCCTCAGTGGCCCACTGGTTCACTGTCCTGTCGTAAAGCTCGCGCAGGTCACTGTTGTCCTCGCCAGGGATAGTAGCGGCGGAGGCGATGTAGCCCACCACTCGCTGAATGTTCCGGAATCCCAGTGCCGTGGATTTTACCGGGTCTGCATCGCCGACTGCCTCGCTTTGCGTCCCTGTCGCGCCGAACTCGTTCCCCGCCGAGAACCGGTACCACGGGATCGTGTCCTGCATCCGCGCCCACTGTTCCAGCTGCGGCTTCTCCTGGTCCGAAGTGCGGGCGCCGGGAATCGGCTTGTAACCCCACATGATCGCGTATTTATCCCATGGGCCCACTCTGGGAATCAGATCCCCGAGAGCGATTCCATCCTCCGGCTGCGCGACGTAGTTGAATCGCGAATAATCCATGATGCTCGGGCTGTGGCCCATTCGTGCCACCCATGTCCTGCTTCGCACGCTATCGGCCGGATACGAGAAGCTGCCAATCTGGTTGTGTTGGAGGCCGAGCGTGTGCCCGATCTCATGCGCTACCACGAACTGCAGCAGGCGGCCCATCAGTGAATCGGGAAAAGGCAGCTGCCTCGCGCGCGGATCGAGCGGTGATGCCTGAGTGAAATACCAGGAGCGCTGCAGGTTGAGGATGTTGTGGAACATCCTGATGGAACCATTGAGGATCTCGCCGGTTCGCGGGTCGTTGACGTGCGGCCCCTGCGCGTTCTCAGTCGTCGATGGCAGCCAGCGGATCACGGTGTTGCGTATGTCCTCGGGCGACCAGTCGGGGTCGTTCGCGGGAGGTTCCATCGCGACGATTCCCTCCTTGAACCCGGCCATCTCGAAGGCAGACTGCCACTCGACGATTCCTGCGCGAACGAACGGCTTCCACACATCGGGCGTCGCGGGATCGATGTAATAGGCGATCGGCTTTTTTGGATAACATAGGTCGCCTTCGCGGCGTTCAGAGCATTCCAGGCGGTAACGGGTTATGTACCGGCGAACTGCCGACCTGTGCTCCGTCGTACCGAAGTCGAGCTGGCGGACCGAGAAGTACCCCGCGCGCTCATCAAAGCGGCGCGGCATCATTGGCTGCGCGGGAAGCCGGACAAGGCTCCAGTGCGCGAGAACGCTTTCCGCCGGGCGCGGCTGGCCTGCCGTAGCCTGCCCGCCCGATCCGCTCGGCGCAGGCGGTGTTCCCGTCTGCGTTGCCTCGATCTCGACGTTGTCAGGAAACGCGATCGCACGCTCGATGAAGGAGCGCTGTGAATCGATCGTGCCCCTGATTGCGGCAAGCTCGGGAATCGCCGTGGTGAACAACCTGGTCACGTCGATCACCGCAGCGCTGTCGGGTCCGTATGCTTCAACGTTGAAAGCCGCGATGATCGGCGGGTAGTTCGCTGACTCCACCGCGCGATAAACCGACAGCGAGGTGTCGGCAGTGATAGTGAACGACGGTGAGCGGAGAATGACGCGGTTTCCCGTACGATCCCAGCGCAAGGTGCGCTCGGCGAACTGGTCACCCCCAAAAGAGCCGCCAGGCTGCCCGGTCTGGCCGGTTGGCTGCGGCGCTGCAG
>JAYUWU010000016.1:0-2344 GCA_043753365.1 Gemmatimonadaceae bacterium
TTTATGGTGTCGATGTCGCTGGTGATCATGGGGGCGATCACCCTCGAGGCACTGGCCCGCATTCGCGATGCGGCGCCCGATGCGCAGCGATCTGCGAGAAAGAGCGCAAAAACCGCGACCACCGGCTCATCTGATGCCGACAAAGCTGGAATCGCGACGCTCTCACTGATCGGACTTGGCGTGTTCCTGTTGCTGGTATCGCCGCTCGTTCCGTCGCCGGTGAACGAATCGACCGGCTGGATCCGGTTCGGGCTGTTCCTTGGAGTGACAGCGTTTCTTCTCTGGTCCTGGGTGACGACACGCTTGCCGTCACGCGTCGTCGCGATTGCGCTGTGTGTGGTGACGCTCGTCGACATGTGGGTCGTGACCCGGCAGTTCTTCCAGATCGTGCCACCACCCGAAGAGGTTTACGCGCCTGACGATGTCGTTCAGTATCTGAGAAACGAGCGGGACTCGAGCAGGATCTGGGTATTCCCTTTTGGCGGTCAGCAGGTCTATCACGGTATGGAGCAGGTTGGTGACAACCGTATTCCGCTTCGCAACTATCTCATGCACTTCGGGTTCGAGCAGGCGGGCGGTGAGCACGGTAACCAGCTCGATCGCTGGAATAAATACGCCGGCGCGGGCGAGCAGGTGTACGTCGACTGGCACAACTTCCTGAGCAATCCGCAGTTCAGGAGCGCCGCGAATATCCGCTACATAGTCAGCGGACTGGATCTTGGTGTCGCTGCTGGTGATTCCGCTTCGGCGCACATGGAGGAGGTCTATCGCGGACCTAACGGAATCATCTATCGGAATAACCTGGTGCTGCCGCGCGCGTACATCGTGCCGAATGTTCAGCTCATCGCCAACACCGACAGCGCGCTTGCATTCCTGAAGCAGCCGGCGTGGAATCCGCGTGACGTCGCTGTAATCGACCGTCCGCTTGGTGTAGCGCTGCCCCAGACTCCGCTTCAGCAGACCGCGGCAATCACCGAGCGTACGCCGGATAAGGTTGTCATTCGCACGAACACGAATCGGCCGGCACTCCTTGTTCTTGCAGACGTGTATGCGCACGGCTGGAAGGCGTACGTCGATGACAGGCTCACGCCGATCGCGATCACCAACGTTGCCTTCCGCGGTGTGCCGGTTGGAGCCGGCGAGCACACGGTGCGATTCGAGTTCGACCCTGATCAACTCGAGACGGGCCGCATCATCAGCTCGATTCTCGCGCTGCTACTGGTCGGCTACGGGATCTGGTACCTGGTTATAACGATGCGGAAGCCGAAGGAAGTGGAGGAGGCTGCGTGACATCGAGCACGAAGTTCACCCTCATAGTACCTGCCTACAACGAGGCCGAGAACATCGGCCCGCTGTTCGAGGCGCTGGAGGCGACCTTCGCGCGGCATTCTCTCGACGGAGAGGTCGTTCTCGTCGACGACGGCTCAACCGATGAGACTTGGGGCTACGCGACTGCAGCGGCCGAACGTCTCGGTCCGCGCTTCAAGGTGGCGCGACATCGCCGCAACCTCGGCAAAACGGAAGCGATGGTTACCGGAGCGCGTGAGGCGACTGCTGACGTGTTCATCGTGTTCGATGCAGACCTTCAGCATTCGACGGAAGAGATCCCGAGATTCATGGCGGAGATCGACAAGGGTCTCGACATCGTCACGGGCCGCAAGATCGGCGCATATGAAAAGCGCGCGGTGAGCTCCGTTTACAACCGGGTGTCGCGGTTCCTGTTCGATGTTCCGGTGCGTGATCTGAATTCAATGAAGGCGTTTCGGCGCGAGGTACTCGAAGAAGTGCCGTTGCGGCACGACTGGCACCGGTTCTTCGTCGTGATTGCATATGCGCGCGGATTTTCGGTTTCGGAGATCGATATCGAGCTTTTCCCTCGCCGTGCTGGAGTTTCGAAGTACACCGGGTCGCGGCGGGTTTTGTCGAGCGTCGGCGACCTGCTTGTCGTGTGGTTCTATCTGCGATTCAGCAGAAAGCCAATGCAGCTTTTCGGGGGCGCTGGTTTGCTGCTCACGGTTCTTGGCGTTCTGATCGGAATCGTTATCACGACTTTCCGTGTTCTTGGCTACGGCCCGCCTTCGATTGGATACCGGCCGCTGCTGGGGCTCGTGGTACTGCTTCTCGTTGTTGGAATCACTCTTTTCGGGTTCGGATTCACCGCGGAGATGATCGCAATCTTGCGAAGTGATGTCGATAAGTTGAGGCAAGACGAGAAACGACACGTCGGCTGAAATGAACAGGGTGTCACTTCTGCAGACGAAGCGGGAAAAGCGTTGACGGGAGTGGGGTGAGGAACTACGAGCGGCGTGAGGGCCTCGTCGCCAGGAAAGGAGTGGCTCGGATT
>JAYUWU010000017.1:0-2344 GCA_043753365.1 Gemmatimonadaceae bacterium
ATCAAAGTTCTGGCCGGCGGTTGCACGGGTCGAGAGCGCGTACGGAGACAGGAATCTCGTCTGCTCCTGCTTGCCGACGGATTCTTATGCTGAGGCGGAGGCACAGTCGGGGCCTGCGTGATTGGGAATACGGAATGAATTCCCGCATATTTTCGCCGTGACGTATCCCCCGGAGGGATTTTAGAATGTCCAGGCGAACCGAAGGCGACAGGCTGGTCCTCGAGTCGGGCAATTCAACCCGAAGACATCGCGCGACAAAAGCTGCCCTCGCGTTTGCGCTGGCGGCCGCGGTCGTTGGAACCGCGTGCCAAACGGCGCCGCCTGCCACAAGCCCCACCCCGACGCGCGTCATTTCCGGACCCCGGCTAGTTCCGGCACCTGCCTCGATGGTCCTCAGTGGAGGCGCACCGTTCGAAGTCACCCGGACCACCGTCATTTCCGTCGACGACAATCCCGAGGTGAGAGCGATCGGCGAGTCATTGGCGGCGCTGATTCGCCCGCCGACGGGGTTCCCGATTGCGGTGTCCGTTGGGGCCGCCGACGCAGGAGCCATAAGGCTTGGACTCGATCCCGCACGAGCCGCGCTGGGCGAGGAGGGTTACGAGCTTGTAGCTACTAACACCGGCGTGCGCCTTACCGCGTACCGACCGGCGGGACTGTTCCGCGGAACGCAGACTCTCAGACAGCTGCTGCCGGCGGAAATCGAATCGGAGATGGGAGTCGAACGGTTCGTGTGGCCCGTCCCCGCCGTCACGATCGTAGATCAGCCCCGGTATGCGTGGCGCGGGGCGATGCTCGACGTGTCGCGTCATTTCTTCACGGTTCGGGAAGTGGAGCAGTACATCGACCTGCTCGCTCTTTACAAACTCAACGTTTTGCATCTGGGCCTGTCGAACGATCAGGGGTGGCGCATCGAGATAAAATCGCGGCCGCGTCTGACGGGCATGGGCAGCAGTACGCAGGTCGGTGGCGGCCGCGGCGGATTTTATACGCAACAGGACTATCAGGATATCGTGCGCTATGCGCAGGCGCGCTACATAACGGTTGTTCCGGAGCTCAATATGCCCGGCCACAACAACGCCGCGCTCGTCGGATATCCTGAGCTGAGCTGCAGTAAGCGCGCTCCTGCTCCGTACACCGGGACCGAAGTCGGGTTTAGCACGTTCTGTGTCGACAAGGAGGGCGTGTATTCACTTGTGGACGACGTGGTTCGTGAGATTTCCGCGATCACTCCCGGACCCTATTTCCATATGGGCGGGGACGAGGTCGAAGTGCTGACGCACGAGCAGTACGCGCACTTCGTCGAGCGCGTTCAGACCATCGTTCACAAGTACGGAAAGAAGATGATCGGGTGGGAAGAAATCACGAAAGCCCGACTGGCTCCGACGACGGTCGCGCAGCAGTGGAAGAGTGATTCAGCAACGGCCGCGCTCAAGTATGGATCGAAGCTGGTGATGTCCCCGGCCAAGAAAGTCTATCTCGACATGAAGTACACGTCTGGCACCGAGCTGGGGCTCACCTGGGCCGCGATAGTCGAGGTGCGGGATGCCTACGACTGGGACCCGGCCACGTATATGGCTGGCGTTGGTGAGCGCGATATTCTGGGTGTCGAAGCGGCAATGTGGAGTGAGACCCTGCAGAACATAGGCGCCGTACAGTTCATGGCCGTTCCTCGACTCCCCGCGATCGCTGAAGTCGCATGGACACCACAGGGTGTGCGCCGGTGGGAAGACTTTCGCGTCAGGATCGTGGGGCAGGTCCCGCGCTGGCATTTCCTCGGGGTCAACTATTACCGTTCGCCGCAAATCCCCTGGTAGTGGTCCAATGAAGAAGTTCGCGCGCTAATAATGTTCGTCGGTCATATGGCTTTGGCGCTCGCTGCCAAGCGTGTTGCGCCGACGGTATCGCTTGGCTGGTTCATGGCGGCCGTGACAGCCCTCGATCTCGTTTGGCCGATATTCGTTCTCGCCGGGATCGAGCACGTTCGAATCGTGCCGGGTGCGATGGCGTTCAACCCGCTCGTGTTAGACTACTACCCGTGGTCACATAGCCTTCTGATGGCGATTGTCTGGGGTGCGATCCTGGCCGCGCTGTCGCGACTTGCCGGGATTTCGCACCGAACTGGCGTAATCATCTGGGCTCTCGTAGTCAGCCACTGGATTCTCGATTTCATCACTCACGCTCCGGACTTGCCATTCTGGCCCGGGAGCGCGCGAGTCGGACTGGGACTCTGGAACTCCATTCCCGGCAGCCTCATCATCGAAGGCGCGATCTGGATTGCCGGAATCGTGATCTACCTGCGTCACCGCCGCGCAACGAAATGGATTGGACCGTTGGCATTTTG
>JAYUWU010000018.1:0-16474 GCA_043753365.1 Gemmatimonadaceae bacterium
ACATCCTTTGTCGTCCGGTCGGCGTAAACCGGGACATCCAGCTGCAGGCCCAGAGTCTCGAGCTGATCTATCGCGGCAGGGCGGTAGACGTCGGCCGCTACGAGCCGCGTCGGGCGACCTTCGCCTTTCAGCTTTCGCGCGAGCTTTGCCGCTGTCGTCGTCTTACCGGAGCCCTGAAGACCGACCATCATGATTACGGTCGGTGGCACTGAGCTCAGCTTGAGCCCCTCGCGGCGCTCGCCGAGCATGTTGGCGAGCTCCTCGTGCACGATCTTGACGAGCTGCTGGGCGGGTGAAACCGCGCTCAGTGCGTTGACGGTGACGGCTTTCTTCTCAACGCGCTCGAGGAACTCGCGGGTAAGCTGGAAGTTTACGTCTGCCTCGAGGAGGACCCGACGTACTTCGCGGAGCCCTTCCTTGATGTCGGATTCGGAGAGCGTTCCGCGCCCGCGCAGGCGGGCGAAAGTGGCTTCGAGCTTTTCGCTGAGGTCTTCGAACATAGCCTTTCAATTTAACCCCCCCTGCTGATTCATCCAAGAGAAGCAGAGCGCCGAAGCCCGCGTGCGCCGCCGGCTCCGCGACGTGCCGCGCTTCAAGCAAATCCTCGAAGGGATGTAGACTCGCGCGTAAGTGGACGGTGTTCAGGGAAGTCGTCACGGCGGCGCACTATCCAGTCTTACGATGCAGGGCCATCTTAGCGCGATGACGTTACAGCAACGGCTCGAGGCAGGGCTTGGCGGTCGCTACGCAATCGAGCGCGAGCTAGGACAGGGCGGAATGGCCGTTGTCTTTCTGGCTCACGACTCCCGCCACGAACGAAGGGTCGCCGTAAAGGTGCTTCGCCCTGAGATTGCAGCCGAGATTGGTGCCGAGCGATTCCTTCGCGAGATCAAGCTCGCCGCAGGTCTGACCCACCCGCACATCCTCCCCGTCTACGATTCCGGTGAGGCGGACGGACTCCTGTTCTATGTGATGCCGAGCATGGAAGGGCGATCGCTTCGGGAACGCCTGGACAAGGAGCGCCAGCTTCCACTTGGTGAAAGCCTGCGCATCACCCGTGAGGTAGCGTCTGCCCTCGATTACGCACACCGGCACCACGTCGTCCACCGCGACATCAAGCCGGAGAACATTCTTCTCCACGAGGGGAACGCGATGGTCGCTGATTTCGGAATCGGCAAGGCGCTGAGCGGCGCGACCATCACGCAGACGGGAATCGCGGTCGGAACGCCGACCTACATGAGTCCGGAGCAGGCCAGCGGAGACCTCGACGTTGACGGACGCAGCGATCTTTACAGTCTCGGGTGCGTCCTGTACGAGATGCTCACCGGCGAGCCTCCATTCACCGGCGCGACCGCCCAGGCAATAATCGCCAAACGGTTCGTGGCACCGATTCCGAGCGTGCGCGTCTCGCGCGATGTCCCGGAGCGAGTGGATGCCGCTGTCACCCGCGCCCTGGCCCGGACTCCCGTCGACCGCTTCCCGACGGCGGCTGACTTCGCTGAGGCGCTGAGACTGCTGTCTTCCGAGAATGGCCAGAGCGGACAGCGCACAGGAACCGAAACGCAGAAAAGCGCTGACGCAAGAAAGGCGATTGCGGTCCTGCCCTTCGCCAACATGAGCGCGGATCCGGAGAACGAGTACTTCAGCGACGGGATGACCGAGGAAATCATCAACGCTCTCGCGAAGGTTACCGGACTGCAGGTCGCATCACGCAATTCCTGCTTCGCGTTCAAGGGAAAGCAGCTCGACACGCGCGAGGTGGGGGATAAGCTCGGTGTCGGCTCAGTTCTTGAGGGGAGCGTGCGGAAGATCGGCAACAGGATCCGCATCACCACTCAGCTGGTGAACGTCGAGAGCGGATACCACCTCTGGTCGGAGACCTACGACCGGCAGCTCGAGGATGTGTTCGCGATTCAGGAAGAGATCGCACGCGCCATCGTCGATGCGCTCAAGCTGCGGCTCACGAGCGAGCATGAGCAGCTGGTTGTCCCGACGAGGAATCTCGAGGCGTACAACCTCTACCTCAAGGCACGCTTTTTCTATCATCGCTACAACGAAGTGACTCTCCGGAAGAGCATCGATCTGTTCCAGCGGGTCCTTCTGCTCGAGCCTGGTTATGCGCGGGCTTACGCTGGAATGGCCGATTGCTGGTGCCGGCTTGCAGACGATTGGGTTGCGCCCGACGAAGCGTACCCGCAGGCGAAGGCGACCGCGTTGCGGGCGCTGCAGAGCGACCCTGATCTGGCCGAAGCCAGTTGCTCGCTCGGCAAGGTTCTCGGCTGGTACGAATGGGATTTTGCCGGCGCTGAGGTGCAGCTGCGGCGGGCTGTATCGCTGGCGCCTAATGACGCCGAGGCGCACTGGGCGTTCGGCAGCCTGCTTCCGACGGTAGGTCTGCTGGGCGAAGGAATCGCCGAGGTACGAAAGGCACTGGAGCTCAATCCGCTCGACCCGGGCTACGGCCGCTGGCTCGCGCGTCTGCTGTTGTACGCCGGCGACTACTCGGGCGCAGCAGCACAGGGTGAGAAGGTTGTCGAGCTGGACGAAAGTTATTTCCTGGCCTATCTCGATCTGGGATCTGCTCATCTTGCGCAGGGGCAACCGGAGCGGGCGCTCGAGTGGTACCGCAAGGGCCAGAGGCTGGAATCGAGTGTGCGTTCATATGACGCGTTCATCGTGCGAGCGCTTGCTGACCTGAATAGAGAGGACGAGGCGGATGAAATCCTCTCACGTCTCGAAGAAGAGAGCAGGCAGCATTACGTAAGATCTGAGATCGTGGCGATGGGTTACGCCGCACTGGGCAACTTCGACAAGGCATTCGCGTCGCTGGACCGGGCGTATCAGACGCGGTCTGCCGGTTTGATCTATCTGCATCTCGATCCAGGGTACAAGCAATTGCGCGGGGACCCGCGATATGGTGAGCTAGTCGGTCGAATCGGATTGAGATAGCGAGCCTGCCAGCTGGCTCCTCTGCGTCGCGTACCTTAGCTTCCCGCTGGGGTTTTCTTCAACGGGAGGCGTTGTTGCAAGAAGGGTTGGAATCTGCGCTTGCGTCGCGCTATCGCCTTGTGCGCGAACTCGGGCGAGGCGGAATGGCCACGGTTTACCTCTCGGACGACCTTCGGCATGACCGCCGTGTAGCCGTCAAAGTCCTGCATCCGGAGCTCAGCTCCTCACTCGGCCCCGACCGTTTCCTGCGAGAAATCAAGCTTGCCGCGCGGCTCAACCACCCCCATATCGTTCCGCTGTACGATTCGGGAGAAGCCAGCGGCTTCCTCTACTACGTAATGCCCTTGGTAGATGGAGAATCGCTGCGTGACCGGCTGCTCCGCGATGGAAGAATCTCCACCGAGGAATCGCTCCAGATAGTGCGAGGAATCGCGAGCGCGCTCGACTACGCTCATCGCCAGAACATCGTGCACCGCGACATCAAGCCCGAGAACGTGATGCTGCAGGACGGCGAGGCCCTCGTCACCGATTTCGGTATCGCGAAGGCGGTAAGCGTGGCTTCCGGCGACACGCTGACGCAGACTGGCATGATGGTCGGCACACCCGCATACGTAAGCCCGGAGCAGGCGGCGGGCGAAAGCGTCGTCGATGGCCGGAGCGATCAGTACAGCCTCGCGTGCGTGCTATACGAGATGCTCTCGGGGAGGAAACCGTTCAGCGGTGCATCGGCGCAGGCGGTCCTGAGCAAGCGCTTCAGCGAGCCGGTGCCGTCGATTCGCGAAGTGTTTCCTGAGGCTACTACCGAGATCGCGGCCGCACTCTCCAGAGCGCTCGCAAAGTCGAGCGACGAGAGATTCGTCACCACGATCGACTTCGCCCGCGCGCTGGTCGCGGTTCACCTGACCACGCCGGACGGAAGCCTGCTAACGCAATCTGGCGCGAGCAGCGCAAAGTCCATCGCCGTCCTGCCATTCATAAGCCAGAGCGCTGACCCTGAAGGCGAATACTTTGCCGACGGCGTGGCCGAGGAGATCATCAACGCGCTGTCCAAGCTCAAGGCGCTAAAGGTGTCGTCACGCACCTCGTCGTTCTCGTTCAAGGGAAAGAATGAGGACATCAGGGAGATCGGGCGGAAGCTTCAGGTCGCGACCGTTCTCGAGGGAAGTGTGCGCAAGTCGGGCAAGCGCCTGCGCGTCACCGCTCAACTGGTGAACGCAGGAGACAATTCGCAGCTATGGGCAGAGCGCTATGACCGCGAGCTCGAGGACGTCTTCGAGATTCAGGATGAGATCGCCTCGAGCATTGTCTCCGCCCTGCGGCTCGTCCTCACTGAGGACGAGAAGCGCGCAATCGAGCAGGTGCCGACCGCCAACGTTGAGGCATACGAGTTCTATCTTCGCGGCCGCCAGTTCTTCCACCAGCATCGCCGGCGCACACTGGAATTCGCTATCCAGATGTTCGACCAGGCGATAGAACTCGACCCCGGCTACGCGCTCGCTCACGCCGGCGTCGCCGACTGCTGCTCGTTTCTTTTCCAGTATTACGACGCTTCTCCCAAATACCTCAAACGCGCGGAGTCGGCGAGCAAGCGCGCGCTGGATCTCGCTCCACACCTCGCTGAGGCGCACGCTTCGCGCGGACTCGCGGTATCACTGACGGGACAGTTCGAGCTTGCCGAGCAGGAGTTTCAGAAGGCGATGCAGCTCGATCCCAAGTCATTCGAGGCGGCTTACTTCTACGCGAGGGCCTGCAATGCGGTCGGCAAGCTCGACGACGCCGCGAAGTGGTTCGAGCGGGCTGTCGCCGTCCGACCCGATGATTTCGCCGCCCACATGCTGCTCGCAAACTGCTACACCGCGCTCGGCCGTACCGATGACGCCACGCGCGCAATGCGGCGTGCGTACGACTCGGCCCGCAAGCATCTTGAGCTCAATCCCGACAACCCGCGGGCGCTGTACATGGGAGCGGTGGCGCTATCCGGGCTTGGTGAATCGGAGCGCGCCCGCGACTGGAACCGCCGCGCGTTTCAAATGGAACCCGATGATCCCTCTGTCCTCTACAACATTGCGTGCGTGTTCGCACGCGAGGAACAGCACGAAGAGGCCGTCACCACTTTGAGCAAGGCCATAGACAAGGGCTTCGGCCACTGGCAGTGGATCGAGCACGACACCGACCTCGACGGACTAAGGAGCGATCCCGGATTCAACGCGCTTCTTGCGCGGAAACCAGTGGCAGCGTCGTGAGGACAGTCAATGCATAAGGGGCTCGAGTCGGCACTAGTCTCGCGTTACAATCTTGATCGCGAGCTCGGGCGGGGCGGCATGGCCACCGTGTATCTCGCAATGGATCTCCGCCACGAGCGCCGTGTTGCGCTCAAGGTTCTCCACCCCGAGCTCAGCTCGGCGCTCGGGCCCGACAGATTTCTGCGCGAGATAAAGCTTGTCGCGAGACTCAATCACCCTCACATCGTTCCACTGTTCGATTCCGGTGAAGCAGCGGGACACCTCTACTATGTCATGCCGGTAGTCGAAGGCGAGACACTCCGCGACAGGTTGTTGCGCGACGGTCAGATCCCTGTCGATGAATCGCTCCAGATAGCACGCGGTATCGCTTCGGCCCTCGATTACGCTCATCGGCAGAACATCGTGCATCGGGACATCAAGCCAGAGAATGTCATGCTTCAGGATGGCGAAGCGCTCGTCATGGATTTTGGAATCGCCAAGGCGCTGAGCTTGGCGTCGACGGACACGCTGACTCAGACCGGGATGATGGTCGGCACGCCCGCGTATGTGAGTCCCGAGCAGGCCGCCGGCGAAGCCGTTCTCGACGGCCGGAGCGACCAGTACAGCCTTGGTTGCGTTTTCTTCGAGATGGTGTCGGGCCGGAAGCCGTTCATCGGACCGACGGCACAGGCGATTCTAAGCAGGCGCTTCAGCGATCCTGTGCCGTCGCTCCGGGCGGTACGCGCTGAAACGACGGACGAGGTCGAGACTGCGCTTATCCGCGCCCTCGCGAAGGAACCTAGGGACCGGTTCGCCACGACGATGGATTTCGCGCGCGCTCTCGTTGCGACTCACCTGTCAACGCCCGATGGCAGTCCGCTGCATGGCGCGTCGGGCACCGGCAAGTCGATAGCGGTGATGCCGTTCACGAACATGAGCTCGGACCCTGAAGGCGACTTCTTCGCCGACGGCATTGCCGAGGAGATCATCACCGCACTTTCGAAGATCAACGCGCTCAAGGTCTCTTCGCGGAGCGCATCCTTCTCGTTCAAGGGAAAGAACGATGACCTGAGGGAGGTCGGCCGGCGACTTCAGGTCTCGACGATACTCGAGGGCAGCATCAGGAAGGCAGGCAAGCGTCTTCGCCTCACCGCGCAGCTCGTGAACGTCGCCAACAACGAGCAGCTGTGGGCCGACCGCTACGATCGCGAGCTCGAGGACGTTTTCGAGATACAGGATGAGATTGCCCAGAGCATCGTGGCGGCGCTTCGCGTCGTGCTGAGCGACGATGAGAAACGGGCGATCGAGCAGGTGACAACCACGCCTAACGTGGAAGCCTACGGATTCTATCTCCGCGGCCGGCAGTACTTCCATCAGCACCGGAAAACGGGCCATGAGTACGCGCGGCAGATGTTCGAAAGAGCAATCGAGCTCGACCCGAATTATGCGCTCGCATATGCGGGAATCGCTGATTGCTGTTCGTTTTTATACACCTACTTTTTCTCTTCGCCGGCCAATCTCAAGCGGGCGGACTCCGCCAGCAGGCGAGCACTGGAGCTCGCCCCGAGTCTCGCCGAGGCCCACGCGTCTCGCGGGCTCGCGGTGTCGCTGAGCGGACGCTTCGATGAAGCCGACACTGAATTCGAGATGGCTCTCAAGCTGAACCCCAATTCGTTCGAGGCCGCGTATTTTTACGCGCGATCGTGCGTATCGCAGGGACGAAACGAGGACGCCGCGCGCTGGTTCGAACGCGCCATCGCCGTCAGGCCCGACGACTTCGCCGCTCTGGCGCTCCTCGCAACCACTTACTCGGCCCTTGGGCGAACCGACGAGTCGATCAAGGCATCACGACTCGCATATGACGCTGCACGTAAACACCTTGATCTGAATCCGGACGACCCGCGCGCCCTCTACATGGGAGCGATGTCGCTAACCTCGCTCGGCGAGTCCGAGAAGGCGCGCGACTGGAACAGGCGCGCGCTGGCCATGGATCCGGACGATCCCTCGGTCCTCTACAACATTGCCTGTGCTTTCGCCGTCGAGGGCCAGGCAGACGAGGCGATTGACGCGCTCGAGCGCGCGCTCGCAAACGGATTCGGGCACTGGCAGTGGATCGAACATGACACGGACCTCGACTCATTGCGCGACAATCGGAGGTTCATCGAAATGCTGCAGCGCAAGCCTGCCGAGGCCGAGGGCGATCAGAATGCTTAAGGGTCTCGAGGACGCTCTCGCGAAATCTTACACCCTCGACCGTGAGCTTGGTCGGGGCGGGATGGCAACGGTATACCTCGCGCACGACATCCGTCACAACCGCCGCGTCGCCGTGAAAGTGCTGCACCCGGAGCTTGGGCATTCGATTGGACCGGAGCGGTTCCTTCGCGAGATCCAGCTCGCAGCGCGTCTAAATCACCCGCACATCGTACCGCTGTTCGATTCGGGTGAGGCAAACGGCTACCTGTACTATGTGATGCCGGTCGTTGACGGAGAAACGCTCCGCGATCGACTGCTCCGTGAAGGCCAGCTTACGGTCGAAGTGGCTCTCCCTCTGGTGCGTGGCATCGCGGCGGCGCTCGATTACGCCCACCGCCAAAACATCGTCCACCGCGACATCAAGCCCGAGAACGTGATGCTCCAGGACGGCGAGGCTGTCGTCATGGACTTCGGGATCGGAAAGGCGGTCAGCGTCGCAGCGGCAGATGACACTCTTACCCAGACAGGCATGGTGGTCGGAACACCGGCCTACGTGAGCCCGGAGCAGGCCTCTGGAGAGACCCGCATCGACGGACGGAGCGATCAGTACAGCCTCGGCTGCGTCTTATATGAAATGTTGTCGGGAAGAAAGCCGTTTTCAGGGCCGACGGCGCAGGCGGTCATCAGCCGGAGGTTCAGCGAACCAGTCCCGTCGCTGCGCTCGGTTTTCGCCGGAGCATCGGACGAAGTCGAGAACGCCCTGCTGAAGGCTCTCGCGAGAGATGCGGACGACCGGTTTCCCACCACCATGGAATTCGCGCGCGCGCTGGTCGCCACGCACATGTCGACGCCCGACGGAAGCCCGCTGCAGGCGAACCAGGGAAAGTCGATTGCTGTTCTCCCCTTCACGAACATGAGCGCCGACCCTGAGGGTGACTTTTTTGCCGATGGCATCGCCGACGAGATCATTACGGCGCTGTCGAAGGTGAAGGCGCTGCGAGTGGTGTCGCGCACCTCATCGTTCACGTTCAAGGGTAAGGGCGATGACGTCCGCGAGATCGGCCGCAAGCTCCAGGTATCGACGATACTCGAGGGCAGTATCCGGAAGGCGGGTAAACGACTGCGGCTCAACGCGCAGCTCGTAAGCACCACCGACAGCTCGCAGCTCTGGGCCGAACGTTATGACCGCGAGCTCGAGGATGTATTCGAGATTCAGGATGAGATCGCTTCGAGCATCGTTGCTGCGCTGCGCGTGGTTCTGACGGAAGACGAGAAGAAGGCCATCGAGCAGGTTCCGACGACCAACATCGACGCCTACGAGTACTATCTGCGCGGCCGGCAGTTCTTCCACCAGCATCGTCGTCGCTCTCACGAGTTTGCCCGCCAGCTGTTCGAGCGGGCGATCGAGCTGGATCCGGGTTACGCACTCGCCCATTGCGGCGTGGCCGACTGCTGCTCGTTTCTGTACCAGTACTTCGATGCATCACAGGAAAACCTCAGCAAGGCGACTTCCGCGAGCCGCCGGGCGCTGGACCTGGCGCCACAGCTCGCCGAGGCGCACGCCTCGTACGGACTTGCCGTGTCGCTGACGGGGCAATTCGACGAAGCGAAAAAGGAGTTCGAGGAAGCGTTGCGCCTAAATCCGAAATCGTTCGAGGCGGCGTATTTTTACGCGCGCGCGTGCGTGGCGCAGGGCAATCCGGATGAGGCAGCCAAGTGGTATGAGCGCGCGACGGCGGTGGATCCCGAACACTTCGCGGCGCTGCTGCTCCTCGCCTCCACATACCGGGAGCTTGGGCGAACTGATGACATGACGCGAACTATGCGCCGCGCATATGACGCCGCACGCAAGCACCTCGAGCTCAATCCCGACAACCCGCGCGCACTCTACATGGGCGCCGCGGCACTGGTGGAGCTCGGAGAACCCGACAAGGCGCTCGACTGGACACGGCGAGCTGAAAAGATGGAGCCGGATGATCCGTCTGTGCTGTATAATGTCGCGTGCGATTACGCGTTGCTTGGGAAAAAGGATGAGGCCGTCGGAGCTCTGACCAAGGCCATCGCCAATGGGTTCGGCCACTGGAAGTGGATCGAGCACGACTCGACTCTCGATGCACTGCGGGATGAGCCCGGCTTCACCGCCCTGCTGGCACGGAAACCCGCAGAGCCTGCAGAGTAAGGCAAAGAGCGAGATTAAAGATGGCCAAGGCACAGCGTAAGGACGACATCCTCAAATCTGAAATCCCGCCATCGCTTCCACTGATGGCGCTGCGTTCCACGATCGTGTATCCCCTGGGCACCATCGCCGTGCAGATGGGCGCCCCGGAGAATCTCGCTCTTCTCAACGACAATCAGGGGGCAGGCGCGATCGTGGCGCTCGTGGTTTCAACTGGCGACCACGAGGAGCCCGTCGATCTCGACACGTTCGTAGGAAGGGTCGGGGTTGCAGCCCGCGTGCACGAGCGAATCAACCTGCCGGGCGAGACGGTTCAGATAACCCTGCAGGGGCTGCGTCGCATCGTGATCGACAAGATCGAACAGCGCGCTCCCTATCCCATCGCTGCAGTGAAGTGCGCGAAGGAAACCGCGCCGGACGAACACGAGGCCGACGAGCTCGTGACGCGCGTCGTGACTGCTGCCGAAACGCTTGCGCAACTCGTCGAGCGCATCCCTGACGAGGTGCCGGCAATACTCCGAATGAATGTTTCGGATCCGGGTCGCTTCGCCGACCTCGCAGCGACGAACATGAACTTCAAGATCACTGACAAGGACGAGATCGTTCAGCGCCTCGATATCGGGCAGAGGCTCAGATTCCTGCTTACCCGGCTCGAGCGCGAAGTTGCACGCGCTCACGTTGTCGAAGACGTGAAGCGGCAGACAGAAATCAAGATCGAGCAGCACCAGCGTGAGTTCTATCTCAGGCAACAGTTGCGCGCGATTCAGTCGGAGCTGGGAGAAACCGACCCTGGTGAGAAAGAAGCCGTCGAAACATTAAAGAAGATCGAAGAGGCGAAACTTTCGGAGCGGGCGGCGCAGGAAGCGCGGCGGGAAACCGAGCGGATGCGTCAGTTGTCCCCTGCATCCAGTGAGTATCAGGTGATTCGCACCTACCTCGACTGGCTCCTGTCGCTTCCGTGGGACAAGCGCTCGGGCAAGGACGACATCGACCTCAAGAACGTCGAGAAGGCGCTCGACGACCGGCACTACGGCCTTCAGGAAGCGAAAGACCGGATCATCGAGTTTCTCGCCGTGCGCAAACTTCGCGGGAACGATCCGCACGGCCCGATTCTCTGCTTCGCCGGACCGCCGGGTACGGGGAAGACATCGCTCGGAGAGGCCATCGCGACAGCCATCGGGCGGGAGTTCTATCGCATATCTGTTGGCGGCGTGCGCGACGAAGCAGAGGTGCGAGGACATCGAAGAACGTATGTCGGAGCAATGCCCGGTCTTTTGATCCAGGCGCTTCGGAGGGTTCAGGTGAAGGACCCTGTGTTCATGATAGACGAGATCGACAAAATGTCCGGCGGCGGCCCGTCCGGTGATCCGACTGCGGCAATGCTCGAGGTACTCGACCCGTCGCAGAACCAGAATTTCGTCGACCACTATTTGAACGTGCCGTTCGATCTGTCGCAGGTGCTGTTCATCTGCACCGCGAACAACATCTTCGACATTCCCGCTCCGCTGCGCGACCGCATGGAGGTCATTCGCATCTCCGGTTATACGGTGGAGGAAAAGGTCGAGATCGCGTGGCGATACATCCTGCCGCGTCTGTTCGAGGAGCATGGCATCACCGACAAGGATCTTCAGTTCACCGATGAGGTCCTCGGCTTCATATCGAGCAGATACTCACGCGAAGCAGGCCTCAGGAACTTCGAGCGCGACGTCGCGGCAATCATGCGGCGCCGCGCGCGACGCAAAGCGGATGGCGAAGAGGGTGCGTGGATCGTCGACACTGACCGCGTTGTCGAAGTGCTGGGCAACCCGCGCTACACGCTGGAGTCTGCTGATCAGGAGCCTGAAGTTGGCGCGGTCACCGGCCTTGCATGGACTTCGACGGGCGGCGACCTCATGCTCATCGAAGCCCTGCGAATGCCGGGTACCGGCAAGCTCACGGTGACCGGACAGCTGGGAAGCGTGATGCGGGAATCCGTCGATGCGGCGTACTCGTACGTCCGCTCGAGAGCCGACATGCTCGACATCCCGAAAGAGGAATTCCGCGAGTCCGACATACACGTGCACTTCCCTGCCGGTGCAATTCCCAAAGACGGGCCGAGCGCGGGCGCAGCAATCACGCTTGCAATCGCTTCGATTCTCAGCAGGCGACCAATCAGGCGCGATACGGCAATCACCGGCGAGGTAACTCTCCGGGGCAAAGTCCTCGAGATCGGCGGAGTAAAAGAAAAGGTGCTCGCGGCGTATCGTGCCGGCCTGCGGCAGATCGTGATGCCTGCCTCGAATGAAAAAGACCTTCGCGACATCCCCGAAGAAGTTCGCGGCCACATCGTATTCACATTCGTATCGACTATGGATGAGGTGCTCCACGTGATGCTGCTTCAGAAGGCCGATGTCGTGCTCGCCGATTCCCCCGAACCAAAACCTGCTCCGCGCAGGAAGGACAAGACTTCCCAGCGATCTACCCGTACAGAGGAAACACTCTCGGATCCCGCGACAACTTCATAGGTGCAGGCGCAGGAAAGCAGCTTCTGGCTGGGCCTGGCCGTCAACGTCATCAGCGGCACGCTGGCAGGTGGAATCACCAATACGATCGCAGTGTGGATGCTCTTCAACCCGAAGCAGAAGCGCTTCGGGTTTCAGGGGGCGATTCCGAAAAACCATGCACGCCTCGCGAAGAGCCTCGGTAAGACGGTAGGCGAGAGACTGGTCACGCCGGGAGACCTCCAGGAAGAGCTGGCCCGTCCCGATCTTCGAGTCGCGTTCGAGCATCGGCTCGTCGAAGTGATCGACGGCATCATCGTCTCACGGGAACCGCTCATCGACAAGGTCCCCCCACAGTTCGTCACGGCGATGGAAGGGGCAATGAGCTCATACCTCCCTGTCGCCATGGGAAAACTCGGATCTTTCCTCGGACAGCCAACGACGCGCATCAAACTTCGATCGGCACTCCACGGCGTTTTCGACAGGTTCGTCGAAGACCTGAAGTTCCACGAACGCGTCATGGCCAAGCTGATGATGAGCGAGCGGAAGATGGAGGCTGCGCTCGATGCGATCGAGACCGACGGCGTCGAGCAGCTCGTCGTGCTCCTCGACGAGCCGATGATTCGTGAGGAAATCAGCCGAACCATCCACGATGCGCTGCTGGCGTACCTCCAGAAGCCAATCGCCGAGATCATCGCTGACGTCGCGCGCACGGCTCAGTCGGATCCCGAAGCCGCGCGCAAGCTCGCTCACTCGACTGCGCCGCTCATCTGGGACTGGATTCACACTCAGCTGCCATCACTCGTACAGCGGCTCGATGTTCAGTCGATGGTGGAGCGGAAAGTGATGGCGTTCAGTGTCCAGCGCGTCGAGGACCTTCTGCGCGCTGTGATCGACAAGGAGCTGAAGATGATCATCGTCAGCGGGTACGTACTGGGATCACTGGTCGGCGTTTTTACTTTCTTCGCGGCCCGTCTGCTGCCGCCCTGATCCGGCCTACTGCTGCATCTGCACGCCGGACAGGCTCAACACCGACGTGCTTGCGCCCTCGGGCACATCGACCCAAAGCACAACAGGGCGACCACCAATCTCTTCGGTAGTTATCTGAACCGTACGTCCAAGGCCGGTGTACATCTTCGTCACTGCACCGGTGGCCGCCGATGTCGATGCCACGTAACGCCGCGATGCGACCTTGCCGAGCAGGTCGTAGAACTCGGAGGCCTCCGCAGGCGAGTCCCAGACGGTGACCCACGCTATACCCTCGCCGGCACCGGTGGCGAACAGAGCGTACCGATCGCCGTCCCAGCCTGTCGCACCCTGGACCGCTTCGTTCTGGTCACGCAGATGCTCAAAGAGAAAAAGCCGCGTCTCGAATTCGCCGAGCGTGTTCTCGTATTGCTTCGTGACGCCGGTGAGCGCAGGGAGTGTCAGCGATGTCGGCAGGTCGCGCGATGCGCCGAAGTAGGATCGCGGGTGCAGCACCTGCTCGGTTGAGACGGGCATGTCTTCGTAGAGCGACTTCCCCGGATTTCTTTCCTTGAAGTTCCGAACGAACTCAGCTCCGCTCAGGTAAGGAAAGATCAGCGTTTCCTGAATCACCGTAGGCGCGCGCGCAAAGACCGGCATCGAGCTCTGGTTATCGCGAATCATGTCGCGAATCCTGTCCCAGCCGCCGGGCATGTTCATGGCCATGCCACTTCCCTGCGTCATCGCGGAGATCTGCTCGTACACTGCCTGTCCCTCGAACACGGCCTGCGCCGCGGACTGCCTGTCGTTCTGGCCTTCGACCTTCTGGGTGGAATCGAGGCTTATGTACTGGTCCTGCAGCGCATGGACGAGCTCGTGTGTGATCGTGATGCCAAGCGCTTCGGACGGCGCATCGCTGACGACGTAGAGAACCTTCGTCTTCGGGTCGTAGTAGCCGACTATCTGCTCTTCCAGAAGATCGATGAGGAAGCTCTGCAGATTCATCGTATCGGGGATCATGCCGAGGCGCTTGTAGGCCGCAGTCATTCCGGTGAATGTGCGGGCTGCGACCGAATCGGTAATCTGAGCGGTGACGAATTCTCTGACCTGCGCCTTCGAGCGGGCCTCGATTTTCGGCGGCGTCCTGAACTTCAATCCCACCGCTTGCTCGATCGCCGGGACTGCATCTGCAACCCGCCTGGCGTATGGGCCATCCCCGACTGGCTGCTTGTCGCCGCAGGCAGAGAGGACGAGCGTCAAGGAAACCAATACCCCTGCGATAGGACCGAGATTGTCGTGCTTCATTAGAGACCTGAATAGCTGATGTATGCCGAAATGAGGCGCTCGCCCCAAAGCAACGCGATGACCGCGGCAGGCGCAAGAAAAACGCCGAAGGGCACGAGCGGTTTTTCGAACGGTACTCCTCTCTGCTTCGCTCTCATCCACGCGATGGGCATCACCAGCGGGATGAACACCACGGTTGCGAGGACTGCCCCAAGAAAGATGGTCATCAATGCACGGTCAGGGCCGACGGCGGCGCCAACCACGGCCATCAGCGTGACATCGCCAAATCCCATCGCCTCGGTCTCCTCCCTGCCGAGTGCCTTGAGAACGACTTCACCAAGCCAGCCCGCGATGGCGATTGCACCGGCGCCGACGCAGGCACCAACCACCGCCTGATACAGCCCTGCGAACGGCGTCGCCTCGGCAACGAATATTCCGATGATCGCTGTTACGATGACCCAGGCGAGGCCGAACACTGTGAAGCCGTCGGGGATCAGGTATTTCTTCGCATCCGTGATCGCGATTCCGAGGAGAATCGTGACGAGCATGGCTACACGCGCGCCGGCGAATGTGAGGCCGTAGTGGAGGTAGCTGAACATCCAGACGAGCCCGACGATGATCTCGACCAGCGGATACTGGAATGAAATCGGATTGCCGCAGCCCCGGCAGCGACCGCGCAGCACGAGCCAGCTGAAGATGGGGATGTTTTCCATCGCCGTGATCTGGTGGCCGCAGTTCGGGCAGCGCGAGCGCGGCTTCACGACTGATAAACCGTCGGGCCACCGCGATATGCACACGTTCAGAAACGATCCGAAGCACGCTCCGACAAAGAAGCTGTAGATCGCCCAGACTGTCGTCATTTCCTTAGATGATAAAGAAGAATTCCGGTGGCCACGGCGACATTCAGCGATTCCACCTGGCCGCCGATGGGTAGCGAAACGAGTCGCGTCACCATGTCACGGATTGAAGACGACAATCCGGCCCCCTCGTTTCCTACGGCGATGGCAAGGCGCGAAGGCGCATGTGCGGCTTCGATGGGCGAACCGGCAGTATCGGCACCCCAGAGCTCGACGGAATACATCTCGAGAAACCGCCGCAGTTCATCAATCGAAGCGTGCAGGACGGGATGCCGGAAGCTGGCGCCCATCGCGGCCCTGACCACCTTGGCGTTCCACAGATCGACGGTTCCCGGAAGTGCAACCGTCGCATCGACGCCAAGTGCGGATGCTGTGCGGAGAATGGTCCCGACGTTACCCGGGTCCTGTACCGCGTCGAGGACCAAAATTCGAAGTGGTGCCCGGCCGGCGACTTCGTCGAGGTGATGGCTGGGAACCTCGCAAATCGCCAGCACGCCCTGGGGTGACTCTGTTTCCGCGGCACTCCTGAACTCAGCCTCAGTAACCGTGGCCGTCTCGAGCCCCGATTGGGCGATCCGCGCCCTGAGCTCCGCGCCGCGCTCTGCACCGTCCAGCTGGGGCGCGACGATGATGCCGCGCACCTTTACAGGCGAGCTCAGCAACTCTTCTACAGCCCGTACTCCCTCGGCCACGAACAGGGCCTGCCGCTCTCTGGACTTGCGGCGACGGAGATCCCGCGCGAGGGTGAGGAGTTTCAAGCCGTTTGGGGTATCATCAATGGAATAGGACTTGCCTTTCGGAGCAGAAAGCAATCTACCGTGGGAGCCAAAATGAAACGAATTCTTGCGCCTCTGGCGCTGACGATGTCGCTGGCCGCATGCGGAATTTCACAGCAGCAGGAAGTTCAGATGGGCCAGGATTACGCCCAGCAGATCAACTCGCAGCTGCCAATCCTAAGCGACCCTGAAGCCAATCGCTATATCAACGTGCTTGGGGATCAGATCGCGGCGAGGACGAGCCGCGCCGATCTCGACTGGCGCTTTTACATCGTTGACAGCAAGGAAGTCAACGCGTTCGCAGTTCCCGGCGGATTCATCTACGTGAACCGTGGCCTCATCGAGCGCACCACGCGCATGGATGAGCTCGCGGGAGTTCTTGGACACGAGATCGGACACGTCGTCCGTCGTCACAGCATCGAGCAGATGGAAAAGGCTCAGGGTGCGAACGTCGGCGTGACCCTGGCGTGCGTACTTACGAGCATCTGCAACAGCGGTGTTGCGCAGGCGGGAATCAACATCGCGGGCGGGGCAATCTTCGCCCGTTTCAGCCGTCAGGATGAGCTCGAGG
>JAYUWU010000019.1:0-2342 GCA_043753365.1 Gemmatimonadaceae bacterium
CTTGGAAAATTCCAGCTTACGAGCTTCCTCGATGCACTTCAGGAAGTACGCCTGGCTGACCTGCAGGCTGAGCCCAGTATCGTGACTCTCGACAATCGCCGCGCGGAAATTCTGGTTGGTCAGGAAATTCCAATCCGCGTTCTCGATGTCGGTGGTCAGCAGGGCCAGGGCGGCCCTGCCGGAACGAACGTTCCGCGCGCCACCGTTCAGCTCAAGGAAGTCGGGATCATCCTGAGCGTTACTCCGCACATCACTAACAACCGCATGATCCTCATGGATCTGCATGCAGAAAATTCAGATGCACAGCTCGCGTCATCAGATGTTGGATTCATCTTCGGCAAGCAGCGGGCTGATAATCAGCTGCTCGTCGCCGACGGTGAGACTGCCGTGATCGGCGGGCTCACAGTCACTCAGGTGACCAGCTCGAAGTCGGGCATTCCGTTTCTCGTTGACCTGCCGTTCATCGGCCGCCTCTTCGGAGTGACGCGAACCGCCGAGATCAAGCGCGACCTGCTCATTCTCGTCACGCCGCACATCATCGACGAGGGCGAGCGCACGTTGACAGCCCGCGCGACACCGGCGGCTCCTCCCGCAAACAGAAGGTAGAGACCTCGATGCGACTGCTCACTCTCAAGGGTCTGGTTACAGCCGCGGCGATCGTCGCCGTCGGCTGCACCGACTCGACGACAGGACCTGGCGGCGATCTGACTGACAAGACGCCGCCGACGGTGACGCTTGCCAAAGGCGGCACGACGCTGGACACCCTGGTCGCTTTCCAGGTCGAGGTGAAGGACAACCTCGGCATCAAGTCGATCAAGGTGAACGTACGTGGTGGTGCGACGTTCGACTATGACACCACCTTCACGACCGCAAGCACAAATGCCGTCGTGCCTTTCAGCATTTCCGTTCCGCGCAGCATGCCAAAGGGAACGCCTGTCATCGTGACATCGTTCGCGCTCGACGGCGCATCGAACAAGTCGCTGACTGACACGCTCAACCTTACTGTAGGCGATGTCCCACCCGCCGAGGTAAAGATCAACAGCCCGGCAAACGCGACGATCGCAGTGGTCGGCAAGTCGATTGTTCTGTCATTGAGCGGCCGCTCCGCGGTCAAGGTGAGATCACTCGGATTCCGCACCACCGGCAGCTTCGAGGTCGCAGATTCAGCGACGTTCTCGAGTCCGCTTCCAGACTCTGTCTCCACGCTCGATACGCTCGCGATTCCTGCGAATGCGCCGATTGGACCGCTCCAGGTCGCGCCCTTCGTCATCGACTCGCTGGGTCAACGGACGATTGGACCGATCACATTATTGAACGTTCAGCCGGCAACGGCAATCAACTCGACACCGGTAGTGACCTTCAGTCATACGCCGCGGATCGAGGTTAACGACACGATTCACATCGAGGCGACGGATCAGACCGGCATCACGGCGTTCGGGTACGAGGTACGCCGTACTCCTGGCGGCCCGATTGACGCGCGCGATTCGGCGACATCCAACGGGAACATCACGTCGCAGATCAAGACGTTCAACATGAAGCTCCCGTACACCAGCTTCCCGACGACGGTCTACGTGCAGGCATTTGCGCGAAACTCCAACGGAGTTCGTGCTTATGCGAAGCTCGCGGGCGGTGCAGATCGGATCGACACCGTGGTGGTGGTTGCTGGCTCGACCAAGCCGCTTCCGGCTGGCGGAACGGTCGCCGATGCGCTCTATCATCCGCGCACCGACAGGCTGTATCTCACGAACATCCAGCGCAACCAGCTGGAGGTCTTCAGTCTTACTGATTCGACGTTCAAGACGCCAATCATCGTTGGATCGAGGCCGTGGGGAATTACGGCATGGCCAAGGAACCATGGCGGCACGATGGGCGATACGCTGCTCGTGGCCAACTCGGGTGGCACTGACGTCAGCTACGTGAACCTGAATGGTGCAGGCAGCGGGCGTGAAGTCTATCGGTACCAGCTGCCGAACATAGTTGTCTTCACTGTCACCTCGAAGCGAAGCGCGTCCGGCTTCCTGGTGCAGGAGCGGACACGATATGACTTCTCGGATCGCCCCCAGTTTATCGGAACGACTTGCAAGGGCACCGGCTTCGAGTGTGGTGATGTGGTACTCACTTACTCCACGACTCCGACACCCGGCCAGTCCGAGCCATTCACAAGGAACAACGGCACGCTCCGCTGGGAAAACCTCACCCAGGGACTCTCACACTTCTACTTCGAGCAGGCGATGGGCCAGGCTGCCCAGTCGTCGGATACACTCGAGATCATCCGTTACGATGGTATAACTGGCGACGCTGTCACCCTGGTTCCATTCCAGCAGGTGGCAACATCTCCGACC
>JAYUWU010000020.1:0-2337 GCA_043753365.1 Gemmatimonadaceae bacterium
TCCGCAAGCTGCGCCGTCATCCCATGGTAGCTGTTGGCAAGGCGGCCGAATTCGTCAGTGCGCTTTTCCATTGCGGGCAGCCGCTGAGTGAAGTCGCCATCCGCGACTGCCTTCATTCCCTTGTCGAGCTCGTGTACCGGCTTGCTTATGGAGCGCGTAAGCCAGATGGCGATGAGTGTCGCGAGCAGAAGCGCAACTGCAAGTGAGCCAGCTGCCGTTCTTTGCGCATCGACTGTCGCCGATGCAGCCTGTTCGACGCGTTCGTGAGTTTCGTCGCGAAGCTTGAGCTCCGTACGGGCGACCGCCTTCGCGATTGTGTTCAGCGCGGGTCGCGACCGTTGCACTGAGATTTCGTCGGCGGTGTTCGCTGCCTGCGCGTTTATCGCCGCCCACTGCGCTTCGGTCGACGCGCGAAGAGCCAGGATGGCTGTCGAGACGTCACTCGCGGCTTGCCGCGATGAATACGGAGCGAGCGAGTCCGCCATGATGCCGAGGCGATCGAGCTGCTGGCGCATCTTCATGTAAGCGCCTGAGTCGCCGATGATGCTCATCGCGTCTTCCTGGCGGATTACGTCATCCGTGAGCTCGCGGAAGTTGCCCAGTATGAGCGAGCCCGCAAATTCGCGATCGCGCAGCGTGCGCGTCGTCTGATGCACTTCCTCGAGCGAGCGCAGCGCGAGGATGAGTGGCACAAGAAGAATGATCGTCAGCGAAACGATTCCGAGACCGAGGCGTGTGCGCAGTTTCATGCGCGGTTGACACCCCTACGGGCAGAACCTAGCTTGCCGCCAACCCGCCCTGTTGAACCTAGGACCAATGACTCCCCCATACGTACGAATAGCCGAACTCAGCCGTCACGCCGGACAATCAGTCCGTGTCCGCGGCTGGGCCGTTCACCTGCGCTCCTCGGGCAAGGTCGCCTTCATTGTGATGCGTGATGGCAGCGGAACCCTTCAGTGTGTTCTCGTGAAAAGTAGTCTGCCTCCCGAAGTGTGGGAACAGTTCTCCCACCTCTCACAGGAAACGACGATTGAGGTGACCGGGGAGGCACGACTCGATGCCCGGGCGCCCGGGGGCGTCGAGCTTGGCGCAACGGACTTGCTGATAACGGGAGAAAGCCCGATCGACTACCCCATCCAGCCGAAGGAGCACGGCATCGACTTTCTGCTCGACAACAGGCATTTCTGGCTGAGAACCGACAGACAGCGCGCGATAGCCCGCATCCGTCACGAGGTCGAACAGGCGATCCGCGATTTCTTCTACGAGCGAGACTTCACACTCGTGGACACGCCGATTCTGACGGCGGCAATCGGCGAACGCAGCGGACTGTTCTCAACCGAATATTTCGAGGAAGGCACGGCTTATCTGGCGCAGACGGGCCAGCTTTACGGAGAGGCAGCCGCGGCTGCATTTGGCCGTATTTATTGCTTCGGCCCTACCTTCCGCGCGGAGAAGTCGAAGACGCGGCGCCATCTCTCGGAGTTCTGGATGGTAGAGCCTGAGGTCGCGTTCAACGATTCGAACGACAACATGCAGCTGCAGGAAGAATTCGTTTCCTACATCGTGCAGAGGTGCCTCGAGCGCCGCCGCGAAGAGTTGACGATCCTCGAGCGCGACATCTCGAAGCTCGAGACCGTCGTCGGTCCTTTCCCGCGTATCGATTACTCCGACGCGATAAAGATTCTCGAGCAGAAGGGAAGCAGTGCGAAGTGGGGTGATGACCTGGGCGCAGAAGACGAGTCACTGCTCGTGGAGGGACGTGATCGCCCAGTGTTCATCTTCAACTATCCGAAGGAAGCGAAAGCTTTCTACATGAAGGAGAATCCGGCAGATCCGCGCACAGTTTTATGCGACGACCTTCTCGCTCCTGAAGGTTATGGCGAGATAATCGGCGGGTCGCAGCGTGAAGACGACTACGATCGGCTGCTTCATCGCATCCGCGAGGAGGGCCTGCCCGTCGAGGCGTATGGGTGGTACCTGGATCTCAGAAAGTATGGGACTTTCGTGCATTCAGGATTTGGTCTCGGGCTCGAGCGGACTGTCTCCTGGATTTGCGGACTCCCGCATCTGCGCGAAGCGATTGCGTTTCCGCGGATGATGCACAGGCTCCGACCGTAGATCCGGAGACCGACGAATTTCTTGGGCGTAGTTGCAGTCATGCCGGCGCATGAACCGTGGCGGGAACTACACAGGGAAAGGAGTTTTTGAAGTCCCAGGAGTTTTTGAAGGTCAACCGGATGCGGCAAACGATGCTTGTAACAGCAGGATCGTCGAGCCTATCCTGGAAACAGCGCAGCTACAGCGAACTCAGTTCTGGTTTCAATCCCCAAAAGAGGT
>JAYUWU010000021.1:0-5769 GCA_043753365.1 Gemmatimonadaceae bacterium
CTGCACGGACACTGCGGCGGTCGGCCGCGTCGTCAACCCGGCGAACCAGTCCGTCCGCCTCGAGGCGGTCAACAAGCTGAGTGATATTGGACCGAACACAGTTCAATCGCTCCGCCAGCTCACTCAGCGACAGTGGCTCGCCGGCATCGGCAAGCGCCGTCAGCGCACTCTGCTTGGCCATCGAAAGCCCAAGCTCCGCCAGTCCACCCTCGAGCTTCTCGCTGACGCTGTTCGCGGCCTCGAGAAGTGAGAAGGTAAAATGTTTACCGGGGCGAGTTTCGGCATTCGATTGCTTCATCTATGTATGATACATAGCGGCCATACAGCTGTCAAGGAGCCACGAAGGGAACCAAGGCACGCCTTTCAAAAGAAAAAATGGCGCAATATCTCCTATCAAGGGATGGGTCCTGGCCGGAATGCTCCTTGGATGCCGAAGCGCGCGATCCGCCTGATCCGCTGAATCCGTCTGATCCGTTACCCATGGGTTTCCGCTCCTACCGATCACCGGAAGCTGAATTCAAAGCTCCCGATCACCACTTGCTTCATCGCGCATCCACCAATCGTACCACTATCCCTTCTTCCACTTCCCCTTGACGGGCTTGCCGCCCTTGAACTTCCCCTGCTTGCCAGTCTTGGCAGGCGTGGCACCGTACGACTTCGACGACGGCGCGCGCTTGAACCTCGCTCCCTTCGAAAACGAAGGCTTCTCCTCGCGCGGCGGTGGCACCGCGGTGAGATCCTCATCCTCACCCTTCCCGGCTCCCGAGGCTTCGTGCACCAGCTTGATGGCACCAGCCGCGACGTCGAGAAGGTCGATGTCACCTGCAAGACTCTCCGCCAGCATGCGATAGGATTCGAGCGATCCACTTTCGACAGCTGCTCTCACCGCCTCACGCGTTGCATCGAGACGGCGCGCACGAAGATCACGAACAGTCGGAATCGCCTCGACCTTTATCTTCTGCTTCGTATGCTGCTCGATATTCCGCAGCATGCGCGCCTCGCGCGGCTCGGCTAGCGTAATCGCAACGCCCTCACGGCCGGCACGTCCGGTGCGGCCGATACGATGCACGTACGCATCGGGTGACGCAGGCACATCAAAATTCACTACGTGAGACAAGTGACTGATGTCGAGGCCGCGCGCCGCAACATCTGTTGCCACGAGCAGATCGATGCCACCTTCGCGGAATCGCTTCATCACTCGGTCGCGCTGCTCCTGCGAGAGTCCCCCGTGAATCGCCTGCGCGCGATAACCGCGTGAACCAAGTTTCTCGCTGAGCTCGTCAACTTCTGTCCTCGTCCTGCAGAAGACGATAGCCGAAGCCGGATCTTCGATGTCGAGGATTCTGCCGAGTGCGGCGGCTTTCTGCGCGCGCTGCACCATGTAGACGACCTGGCGCACCTTTGCAATGCTACCCTGTCGCGACTTGTCTCCCTCGATCTTGATAGTCACCGGATCCTTGAGGTGACGCTTCGCAATGGCCTTGATGCGCGGAGCCAGTGTTGCCGAGAAGAGCGCTGTCTGCCGGTCCTTCGGGGTCGATTCGAGAATCGCCTCGAGATCCTCCGCGAATCCCATATCCAGCATCTCGTCTGCTTCGTCGAGAATCACCGTGCGCAGATTCCTGAGGTCGAGCGTGCCGCGGCGAATGTGATCGAGTGCTCTTCCCGGTGTTGCAACGACGACATCGACTCCACGCCGCAGCACGACGAGCTGCTGATGCATGGA
Source organism: Gemmatimonadaceae bacterium (assembly GCA_043753365.1). GTDB lineage: Bacteria > Gemmatimonadota > Gemmatimonadetes > Gemmatimonadales > Gemmatimonadaceae > UBA4720. Next base: position 1,727 of record JAYUWU010000021.1, read on the forward strand.
CTGACCGCCGTAAACCGGAAGAACGCGCGCCCCGATCGACTTGCCGTAACGATGAATCGCCTCGGCCACCTGCATTGCGAGCTCGCGCGTGGGAACGAGAATCAATGCGCGGATAGCTTCGCCGCCGCGTCGTCGCGAAGGATCCGTCGCCATCTGCTGCACGAGCGGAAGCGCAAAGGCAGCAGTCTTCCCGGTGCCGGTCGCGGCCTGGCCGAGGAGATCACGCCCCGCAATCAGCGAAGGAATCGTTTCGCGCTGAATCGGAGTCGCCTCCTCGTAACCAAGCGACGAGAGCGTCGCGATGAGCTCATCATCGAGGCCGAGTGCAGTGAAGCCCTGCTGTCCCGTATTCATTTTGTCGCCTGCCGTGTTACGGCTCTGATGTCAGTGGTCCAGCCCGCCGCATCTTCCGCTGGCTCGAACGACCATAATTCCTCGGCGCGGCCGCTGCCGCTGCGAATCCTTACCCGCTCGCCCGATCTCGAAACAGAGACCTCGCCCCGCGTTCCGGGCGTGATTTCGAGTCCGACCTTGTCACTCTTATGAATGTAGACAGAGCTCTTCGTCACGATAATGGAAGCCCGGCGATCCTCGCGCCCCTCGGCCCGTCCGCCCGGTTTTGACGTGTAATGAAAGATCTGATCGGGCGCACGCCGAACAACTCCCTCTGAAGCAAAGCGTTGCTCGAGCCCAGGCGAGAGCGTCGCAGTGGTCCGCTCCGGGCACCCGCCTGCTGCACTTAAGAGAACAGCAGCCAGGAATAGCCTTGTCCGTCGCATGTACGAAAATAATCCGATTTGACCTTCACCGGACGAAACAGGCAGCGGACCGCTCAGGAGGTACCCTTCACCCGTGACGCGCAGGACGATGCCCTGCTGTAGCCAATCAGCTAGCGGCTAAGTATCGCTAAAAGCTAAGAGCAGCCGAAGCCCCGGCGATTCAGGTCTTAGTCTCCCTGCTCGGCGTTCCGCGCCCATGGAATGATCTTGAGCCGCTCGTACGAGATGTCCGCCCCGGTGGCTTCGCATACCCCGAACTTTTCAGGCGTCTGAATAATTCGCTCGAGCGCAGCATCGATTTCAACGAGCTGCCTCGAAACTCTCGTCGCGTTCGATGCGTCGAGCTCGTCCTGCATGGTGTCAGTGCCACGATCAGCAAGGTGCAGCGGCATTGACGAAAGGTCTCCTGCGCGGTCCTGGTCACCAGCGCTGTCTTCCACCGCGCGATTCACTATCCGAAGCGCGCGCTCCCGCTCCTCGTGCAGAAGACCTTCAATCTCCTTGAGCTGCGATTTCTTCAGTGGCATTTGCCTTTTCCCGGGTTCGTTTGACTGAACCAACTTCAATAGCAGGTAGGGTGCCGTAGAAATCTTAGAACTTCATGAAAGTCCGGATCTGGACGTCAGGCGTCACGACCCTGCGGTTCGATCCGGCCGTTGAATAAACGCGATTTCCATGTACGGGCGCCTGATGGGCGTGCGATCGCGGCGCAGGAAGTCCCAACGCGCGCTTCTTCCATGGACCAACCCTTCCGTCAGAAGAAATAGTGAGATCGCTCGCAAGGTCGGCGTCATTGCACATCCGGAAGGCGACATTGGACGCCCCCGGCCTGAAAAGGATTGTGCCGTCGGATCTTCGGCTAGACGTCCACTATCGATATCCCGCGGGCCAGAGTCTGCTTGACCGGGCAACGATCGGCTATCTCCAGGAGCCGTATTCGCTGCTCATCGCTGATCGGGCCGCCTAGATTGACACGACGCTCGATTTTTCCGATATCGACTTTTTTGGTCATGCAGTCCTCGCAGTCCTTCTCGTGCGAGTGACCGGTTCTCAGGTCGACAGATGCGCTGGCAAGCGGCCACTGTTTTCGATCCGCATACATGCGAAGCGTCATGACGGTGCAGCTTGCAAGCGCCGTAAGGAGAAACTCGTAGGGAGTCGGACCGAGGTCGGTTCCCCCTGCCGATGCCGGCTCGTCTGCAACTATCGCGTGACTGCGTGCGCTCACGTCGGTACGAAATCCGCTCAGCCCGATTGTCGCTGTCACCCAGCGGCCGGCGTCGAGCTCCTGCGGCACCTTCACGTCAGGCTCCATTCATCTGTCCGGCGTCATTGTTTGCTTTCCGCGTAGTGGCCCAAGCGCGCCCGCATAACTGCGACGACTCCATGGATTTCATCGTTCCGCGAATGAGCTGGCTCTTCGACTCCAGAACGGGCCGAAGGCGAGAGATGAAGTAGTAATCGGCGTTGCCTCAAGAGGTGCGCGTAGAGTATCGATGCTGGCTGCTAAAGATACGATTCCAGCGAAGCCCCGACGTCCCGACGAATTGCGCAACGTATGCCACACGGCAGACACAAAAACACAAAGTCGATAACGCTATGCGCGCTAACGACTTATGTAAGTAGCAGGGGCGGGACTCGAACCCGCGACCCCGGCATTATGAGTGCCGTGCTCTAACCGGCTGAGCTACCCTGCCGCTGGTGACATGGAAGAACTTAATCAGCCCGCGACCGAGTTTGAACGCCTGACCTGCCAAAAAGTGCCTGGAAACCCGCTGTATTGAGAGCCTGCTCCGTCGTCGCCCGGCTGTATATCCTCCATCCAGCGTTGTGGCGCTATGTCACCTGCCAAATGCTAGCCTGCCGAGTGCGCCTGGATTACCTGTTCGATCGTGCGGCGGCAAACGGGACAGAACGGGACGCTATTCCGCGTGAACATGATGCAGTCGATCGCCGGCCTGTAGAAGGCGTTCGCATCGTAATTGGCTCCCTGAAAAGCTCCGATACTTTTTGCATGTGGCGCTGATGCAAACAAAGCCGAGTCGAATGCCCGCTCCTCCGCGAACAAGGCCGACATTTCCGATTCGGGGCGACGGTCCGCCCGCAACTTCGCACGCCTGGCCTGACGCGCGCGGGACGTAGATTCGAACCGCGCCTTTGGCCACGGCGTCGGGATGGGAACACCAGGTGTGATCAGGTCCTTCCACTTGAGCGCCTTCGGGTCGAGCAGCGCTGTCGCGTTTGGCTCCCACGGCTCGATCACGGTAGTTGGCGGCTGGTATGCGACAGGCGACGTAAAGTATTCATCAGCGAGCGCAGCGAAGTGATGACCGAACTCGTGAATGAAGAGATAGTTCGCCCACTCGTTGTCGACGGCGACGGTCGAATAGATGTTATATAGCCCGCCGCCGCCGTAGGTCTCGTTGTTGACGAGGATCGTTGCGAACTCGTACGGCGCATTCGATGCGATCGTCCTGAATGCACGATTGTCCATCGTCAGCACATAGCGCTCGGAACCGAACACATCGTAAGTCGCGCCAACAGGCGTCGCGATGTGCACGCCGGTTGACGGACGCGACACGCCTGACTTCGGTGAAGGGGGACAGAGTCCCCACACATTGAATTCCGATCGCTTGCTCTTGTACGGTTCCACCGAAAACAGGGCAGCTGCCATTCGTTTCGCATCGGGAACGAACTTTACCTGGCACTCTGCCTCCGTATAGCCATCGCCAATCAGCAGGACATCAACTATGTCAGCCGGATCACCGTTGCGTTCGATTTCGATCGGCGCGTGGTGCACGGGAGCAGACCGGTCGACGAACATGTTCGCGGGATCGATCCTCGTCCGCCACGCTTCGACGAACCTGTTCACTCCGTCGCGCTTGAACACGACGATGTCCACGATTCCAGAAGGCTCGGGGAATCTCAGCGACTCATGAAACGTCTTGCTGATTTCGGCCGACTCCGCCGTAGTCACCCATTCCGCGTAGATCGGCGAATACCCGCGTGAGAAAAGAAGTTTTCCGGTTGTATCGCGAACCTCGAAGCGGTAGCTCCCAAATCCACTCTTGTCGATTTCCTTCCCCTTTGCACCGGGCCACGCGAGAGGCTCAGCCACGACCTTATCGACCGAGAAGACTTCTGCCGTCTTTCCGCCGGTGTGAAAAAAATCGAGACGAAAGGTGACCGGAGGTCCTGGCGCTGGCGCGGCTTCAGCCGCGATCCAGATGAGGGCTGCAACTGCCTGCTTCATATTGGTGGGGT
>JAYUWU010000022.1:0-2321 GCA_043753365.1 Gemmatimonadaceae bacterium
GTCTTTATCGTCCGCAGGATCGATTCAGTCCTGCTTTTTATCATCCACATAAGCTTGGGAAAATGTACCGTTCTATTACTGTCCCAGTCGTCCTACTCGCCCTCGCATGCACACCTGAAGCGGGCGGGAATCAATCATCAGACACCACGGGACCGGTCGCGGGTCCCGTTTCCACTACGGACACGGCGGGGGCCAGGTTTGTTTCTGTCGCAGAGGCAGGCCCGGTCGCTCCATCGGGAACAAACCCTGATCGCGTGCCCAACGAGCTGGGCCGCATCATGGTCATCGAGTATCACCTGATCGGCGACCACAACACGACATACATGCGAGAGCGAGCCAGCTTTCGACAGGACCTGGAGCTCTTGTACAAGCGCGGCTACCGGCCGGTAAGCATGGCGCAGGTTCTGGACCGGAAGATCGACCTCCCTCAGGGACTCTCCCCAGTGGTGTTCACGCTGGACGACGCTTCGCCCGGACAGTTCAGGTACATCGAGAAGGATGGCAAGCTGGAGATCGATCCCGGAACCGCGATCGGAATCTGGCTCGATTTCAAGAAGACACATCCCGACTGGGAGAACAAGGCCGTGTTCTGTCTTTTGTCGGGCGCGGAGTCCGGACACAACTTTTTTGGCGACAAGAACATTCAGGGCCAGAAGACCGCGTGGCGGTTTCCCAAGGTGAAATGGCTGGTGGACAACGGATTCGAGCTGTGCAACCACACGGTGTGGCATGCGCAGCTGAGCAAGTATCCCGATGCGTTCGTGCAGGAGCAGATCGCGCGACTTGCGATGTCGGTCGATTCGGCGGTGCCGGGATACAGGATGAGATCGATGGCGTTGCCGCTGGGAGTGTGGCCGAAGAATCGCGCGCTCGCGAGCAAGGGGTCGTGGAAGGATCCGCGCAGCGGAAAAACGGTCAGCTACGATTACGAGGCCGTATTCGAGGTGGCCGGCGGACCGTCGCGAAGCCCGCACGATCCGGCGTTCAACCCGCTCAGCGTCCCGCGGGTCCAGGTAATCGGCGACGCGATCGTCCGCACGATGAATCGCCTCGAGAAATCCGGCAACGCGTACATCTCCGACGGAAATCCCGCAACAATCGCGCGTCCAGCCATCGCGGCTCCCGCTTCAACTACTCCGCCGAGAAAGCGTTAACGCGCGGTTCGAGATCTCGACGGGTCAGTCGGCGGATGGGGCCTGCTTGGCGACTAGGGCTCGCTCGGGCGGAGCCGGGTACTACGCTCGCGCCGCTCCGCGGCACTCGCCCGTCTCCTTGGTCGCTCGCCAATAGTCGCTACGCAGGCCCCATCCACCGACTTCCCTGCGAGATCTCAAAACGGCGCTCGGCACTCTTGGGTGCGACGTAGTTGGCACGCGGGAGCCGCGACGCCTGCCGGCGCGCGCACGGGAACGGAGCCGATGATGGCGTATCCGGACTCGTCGAGGCTGTGCGCGGCCCAACTGCAGACGGATGCTGAGCCGCGCGCTGGTACGATGCGGCGCGCTCAAGGGCGGTTCTGAATGTTACGCTTGGGTGCGCGCGCAGTTACAGACCGTATAGGGGGAGGTGAGGGTGTCCTCGCAGGTCGCCTCCGCAGCCAGCGCCGGGTGTTCGGCAGCGGTGCCGCGCAGCGGCAGGCGAGGACCAGCGACCGAAGAGGACACACTCGCCGACCCCATGCAGCGATGCCGATGAGCGCGCGCCCGGGCGCATTGATGTCAGAACTTCCACCCCTTGAGGGTGCGTATGGCTTTTTCGAGCGCGGCTCGTTGATCAGCCTGCTGCGCGGTCGCGAGCAAAGCCTCGTAGGTCACGATCGCGAGATCGACGGCATCGTAATCCTGTTCGGCGCCGGCGAGACTCGCGGCGTTATCCGCGAGATTGGCTCTGGCGAGATCGTCCTGCGGGAATCGCGTGGATACCTGCTGCCAGCGCGTCACGCGCTCACGCGGGTTCGATTCCGCCAGCGCCCACAGGTGCCACGCGGCGCGGTTCTCGGGGTCCGCCGCGATCGCGCGCGACGCCAAAACGCCCACCGCCTCGGGCCCCGCCCCAATCAACCAGTAATGGTTGGCCAGCGCGACGATGGCCTTGGCATCGTCGGGGCGCTCCTCTACCGCGCGCTCGAGACCCGGAAGCGGGTCGGTCAACGACTCAGTCATGCGCGAAAGGTATCGGGCCCTCGTCGCTGGACAATACGCGTACCGCCCCCTACCATTCACGCAATTGCTGGACATTTCCGGCGACCGATAGTACCATTCTTGCACGAGCGTAGCCGTAGCGGCGCGCCTTTCGAACAGAGTCGGGTTCCGGTATTCGCG
>JAYUWU010000023.1:0-5738 GCA_043753365.1 Gemmatimonadaceae bacterium
CTCTTCCGGAGCCTTGTCGATCTGGTCGAACGCGACGGTCTGGGCAAGTCCCTTCTTCGCCTGGATCGACGTGATCGCCGCTGTCAGGGTGGTCTTGCCATGATCGACGTGGCCGATCGTTCCAACGTTTACGTGCGGCTTCGTCCGCTCGAATTTCGCTTTGCCCATTCTTTCCTCTAATTTCAGTTCTTACCACCGGGGGGCGCCCTGCCACCCTTTCTTGCTGCAAGAGCTCGCGATCGGGATTGAACCGATGACCTCACCCTTACCAAGGGTGTGCTCTACCAACTGAGCTACGCGAGCAACTCCTAACGGCACTGCGTACTGGGTACTAACTGCGTACTGCGTACTTGATCAAATGCAAATAGCAAATAGCAAATAGCGAACAGCTGCTTTTAAGCGGGAGACGGGACTCGAACCCGCGACCACAAGCTTGGAAGGCTAGTGCTCTACCAACTGAGCTACTCCCGCAACGTCCCTGTCTTTTTAGCGCCGCTCCCCTGCAGTGATTGGCGCAGCCTTCGTTACCACTTCGACACTTCCTTATGGTGGGGGAAGGATTCGAACCTTCGAAGGCGTAAGCCGGCAGATTTACAGTCTGCTCCCGTTGGCCACTTGGGTACCCCACCCAAATCCGATGATTTAGCCGCTTGAAACCGGAGCAAAACGCACACCCGATGACAGGCAGAGCTGACGGCGAGAATCGAACTCGCAACCTGCTGATTACAAATCAGCTGCTCCGCCAATTGAGCTACGTCAGCAAACAGCGATTCTGCACAAGCCTTGAATAATAGCGGAGTTCGACCAGCCCGGTAAAGGGGCTAACGGGGATGATGCGCATCCGGATACACGCAAGGGATTGCAGATAGAGGACTGTGCGGGTCCAGGACTAACAGCCATCGACGATCGACGACTTATTGAGGATCAAGGACAAGTGCGGGCGGCATGTCCTCAGTTCGCAATAAGTCGTCGATCGTCGATGGCTGTAAGTCCTGGACCCGCACAGTCCTCTATCCGAAGTCCGAAAAGGGCCTACTGCCGGGTCGCCGACATCCTCAGGTTCACTACCGAATCCGGCCCGGTCCGATCGTAGCTGGCGCGCACCCGGCCGACGAGCTTGGAGTCCTGCATCCACACTGTCGAAGTGGTAGACTTTACCTGCAGCCCGGGTGTGATGCCGCTCTCAAACGGTCCCGCTTCAGTGATCAAGCTATCGCCGCTCCTTCCGGTGATACGCATGGCCAGGGGCGGACGATTGGGAAAAGCGAACATCCACGCAGCGGTATCCGTTGTATTGAGCACATATGTCGTGACCACGGTATCGCGCCCTTCGGGCATGATCGAGACATTCCAGACGCCCGCAAGACTTTCAAGTGACATCGCGGCCGCCGGCGGAGGAACAGCGACAACGGCCGTGTCTACCGGCGCGGCTTCTTCCTTACTGCATCCCACGACGACTAAAGCGCACGCGATCAAAGCTGTAAAACGCATCGGAACTCCTGAAAGAGGGACCCGTGGTGCAGCGGCCGGCTAAGGGGCCGGAAAGCCAGCATAACGTACGAGTCACAGGCGGGTGGAGCAAGACGCTGAGAATCTGACGGACAGCCTTAGCGAACCTTCTTCCATGTCGTACCGTTTGGACCGTCCTTTATCTCGATTCCGCGATCCTCGAGTGACTTGCGAATCGCATCGGATCGCAGGAAGTCGCGCTTTTCTCTCGCGGCCCGCCGCTCGGCAAGCAGCTGCTCGATTTCCGACGCATCGTCGCCAACCTGCTTGTCGGGGATCAGGTCAAGTACCCCGTTGATTCGCGCGAAAGCAGCTCGCGCCTCCTCCAGGGTCGACTGGTCGCTACCCGCACGATTCAACTCCGCGTTCATCGACCTTATGAAGTTGAACAACGCACCCATTGCGAGCGGCGCATTGAGGTCGTCGAACAAGGCCTCCGTCGCATCTTGCTCGAGCTGCGCTGCGATCGTTGCCATTTCCGGCGTTCCACCTGTCGCCGCTGCGAGACGATCAGCGAAATCACCAATTCGCCGAACTCCCTCGATCGCCGACTCGAGCGCCTCTGACGAAAGATTCAGCTGCTTTCTGTAGTGCGTCGAGAACACGAACGCGCGAAACGCAGCGGCCGACACTCCCTGTTCCCGCAGGTCAGCGACAGTCGCGACGTTCCCGACGCGCTTCGCCATCTTGCTGCCGTCAGTGAGCAGAAATTCACCATGGCACCAGAACCGCGAGAATGTCTCACCGGTCGCGCCTTCGGACTGCGCTATCTCGTCCTCGTGATGCGGAAATACCAGGTCGACACCGCCGCAATGAATGTCCATGGTGACACCGAGGTATCGCATTGCCATAGCTGAGCACTCGAGATGCCATCCCGGGCGACCTCGACCCCAGGGTGAGTCCCACGCCGCAGCTACTGCCTCGTCTTCTTCCTTTGCACTCTTCCAGAGAGCGAAATCCTGCGCGTTCTCCTTCGTGTAGTCATCCTGGGCGACGCGCGCGCCGGACTTGATTTCCCTGGTATCCAGTCGCGACAGCCTTCCGTACGAACTGAACCCGTCGATCGCAAAGTAGAGCGATCCATCCTCGGCTTGGTAAGCAAGCTCGCGGTCGACCAGAGTCGCGACGAGCGAGATCATTTCCGGAATGTGCTCCGTGGCGCGCGGATACGTCTCTGCATCCTCGATCCTGAGAAAGCGCCGATCGGCATGAAAGACGTCTATGACAGGCTCTGTTACTTCTGCGATCGTGAGGCCGCGCTCGAGCGCGCGCTTGATGATCTTGTCGTCGACGTCAGTGAGATTCATGATCTGCTGAACGTCCCATCCACGTAGCCGGATCGCTCTTCGAAGCAGGTCCTCAAAGAGAAACGTGCGGAAGTTGCCGAGGTGCGCGGGATTGTAGACGGTTGGGCCGCACGTGTACATGCGCACAGTCGTACCATCAGCGGGAGCAAGCGGCTCCACGCTGCGACTCATCGAATTGTAGAGACGGAAATCTTGCATTCCCTGCAAGCTAGGCCTGCGGGCGCACGGCTGCAAATGCCCCGTGCGAGGCTTCGAGGATCAATGCACGCGCTCCGCAACGAATCGATGGTGCACGGGGCCGCTTGGTCCAACAATCGGCTCGCCGAATGACTCGAGTGCAAACGTTCGCGACACTCGACCATTATCGAGAAGAAGTATTCGTGTTGCGACGCTGGCGACAGCCGACGCCTCCCTCGTTGCAATCATTACTGCTGCTCCCGCGTGGGTGCATCTCTCGAGCGCCGTAAGAATCGCAGGGGCGATCGGGCGAAGTTGTTCACTCGGTGGCGTGTCCACGAGAATCACGTCAGGACTGCCCGCGATCGCCTCTCCGACAGCGACACGATGCAGCGCATCGCGAGGGAGTGCCTTTACCTGGCAACGGGCGAGTTGCTGGAGGTCGAGCGCGCGCATGGCCATTTCCGCAGCCGGCGCCGCACGAACCTGCGCGATTCGCCGCGCTGCCCCATACTGAATCACGTCCCGAACCGTAAGAAACGGATAAAAAACTGGGAAGGCGGGCACATAGGCCAGCGTGCCTGAAAAATCTCCTGCAGGCAGCGGATCACCCGAGAGCTCGATCCGCCCCGTGTCCCTGCGAAGCAATCCGCAAAGACACTGGATGAGCGTTGTCTTCCCCGCCCCGCGCCCGCCCGCCAGGCCTACGAGTTCACCACCGCACAGATCGATGTCGACGGCGTGAAGGGCGAGAGTGCGTAAGGGGGCGGCGACCAGCCCCCTCGCAAACGACTTGCTGAGCCCTCTGGCTGACAGGACGGGGGATCGAAGCCCCCAGCCGATTCTTGCAGACATGCGTGCAAGCTATGCACGACTGCAAGCGACCGGACATCGAATGGTGTCCGGCCTAATTGATCGAACGCCGCTCAGGTAGGCTTGAGCACCGCAGGGACGAGTGACTCGATCTTCTGGCGGAACGCCAGCACGTCAGCAAGAGGCACGTGTGGCTGAATCACGCCACCGTCAGGCGCTGGAACACGCATGACGAACATTTTGTCGCGCGTGCTTTTCCTGAACCCGCGCCCCTCGTAAATGCGGTTGATCAGAATCCGGCGCACGATAACCATTATCGACGCAAGCGTCGGCACGGCGAGCACCAGTCCCAGTGGCCCCAGCAGGCTGCCCATGAGAAGTACGGCAACGATCGTGAGAACCGGCGGCAGCTCCAGCCTGTGCGACATCACGCGCGGGATGACCACGTTCCCTTCGAATACGTGTACGACCACACCCAGAAGGATTACAAACAGCGCGCGCGTCCCGCCTCCTGGTCCACCAAGCACGAACAGGGCTGGAAGAACTGTGGAAATGAGACTTCCGAAGAACGGCACGACGGCGACCACGCCGGTAAAAATCCCGAACGTCAGCCAGTAGGGAACGTCGAGGATGTACAAGCCCGTCGCGGTGAACACTGCGAGAATCGTCATCGCAAGCAGCTGTGCGACGATGTACGACCGCAACGCATCAGCGAGATCGCGGAGAACGTCGCGAACAAGGTCGCGATGAATCGGCGGGAAGAGCGCGATCAGCCATTCCCGGTAAACGCCAGGCTGAAGCGCCAGGTAGATGCTCATCACGAGCACCGCGAACACTTCGATCACCACGTGGACGAGCGAGAACACCTTTGGAACCACATCACCAGCGGTGCTCGAAACCTGCTCGTAAACCGCGATCAGAACCTTGTGCTCTCCCGGCTTCCACATCTCACGCAGCGCCGGGAAACGATTTACGAACCTGTCGATCGAAGCTTCCCACTTGGATATCTGGTCAGGAAGAACGGTGACCAGCTCGCGGGTCTGTTCGACAACCGGTGGTACCAACAGTGTGAACAGGCCAACGATCGCGACAAGAGTCCCGACGATGGCAAGGAAGAACGCAAGCCGGTCCGGCAGCATTGCGCGCTTTACCAGCACGTCGCGAACCGCGCCGAGGTAGAGCGAAATGATGATGGCGAGGAAGAGCAGCAGGAAGATGCTCGCGGTGCTACCGACCAGCCAAAGCAGAAGAACCGTTAGTACTACTGTCGTGAGGGCGGGTGCCAGACGAAAGTGGCCGCTACCCAGTTGGTCTGTCACCGAGTCGCATTCTCGTCAGGCATCTCTTCAGCGTCAGGAATCTCTTCTGCTTCTGCTTCACCCGCCGCGAGCTGCCTGCTCGTTTCGGGAGCCGGCGCAGCGAGCAGTCCCATCTTCTGCTTGAGGGCCAGAAGCTGCGCATCAGCCGTCGCCGTACCTGCCGTAGCCTCGAGCCTCTTGAAGTCGCTCGCGAGCCGATCGCCTGAAAACTCCTCGTTTATCTCGACGTGCGCGCGGATCTGCCGCTCGTTCTGGTCGATCTTCTCCTCCATTCTGGCGAAGGCCTCGAACGCGGACTTCTCCGAAATCGACGACATCGTTTCCGAGATCCGCTTCTGAGCCTCGGCGCGGCGCTGCTTCGCAAGAAGGAGATTCTTCTTGCGCGCTGCCTCCTCGATGTTGTCGTTGAGTCCACGCAGTGAATCCTTGAGGCGTTCGGTCTCGCCCTTATGCGCTTCCCACGTGAGCTGCATCTGCTGCCCGCGCGAAACATGCTCGCCGCGTCGCATGAGCGCCTGCTTTGCAAGATCGTCACGGCCTTCCTTCACCGCGAGCATCGCGCGATGCTCCCACTCTTCTGCCTCGCGAAGCTCCTGCGCAGTCTGATCCTGCA
>JAYUWU010000024.1:0-2312 GCA_043753365.1 Gemmatimonadaceae bacterium
GAAGCGGGACGCATCGCGACTGATGCCCTTGCTGCTACGCTCCCGCAGATCACCGCGGGACTCAGCGAGCTCCAGATCGCGGGGATCCTCGAGAAAGCGTTGCGCGATGCCGGCAGCGAAGAAGCCCCGTTCCCCCCAATTGTCGCCTCCGGGCCGCGTTCCGCACTGCCGCATGCGAGGGCGTCGAAACGGGTGGTCGAGCGGGGTGAATTTCTGCTGCTCGATTTCGGGGCCCAGCACAGGGGTTACTGCTCTGATGTGACCCGCACTTTCGTCGTCGGAAGTCCGACGCCTGAGCAACGGGAGTTCTACGACGTCGTGAAGGAGGCGAACCACATTGCTTCGCACTCAGTTCGTGCCGGCATGACCGGGATGGCTGCCGACGCGCTCGCTCGGAGCTACATTGAGCGCTGCGGGCACGGCGAGGCGTTCGGTCACAGCCTCGGTCACGGGTTGGGACTGGAAGTACACGAATCGCCCAGGCTCGCGCGCACCGCGGAGACTCCCCTTGTCTCCGGTGCCGTGGTCACAATTGAGCCAGGGATTTACCGACCGGGGTGGGGAGGCGTCCGTATAGAGGACGACGTCCACCTCTCTGAGAATGGTCCGCAGATTCTTACGAACTTTTCCCGAGAGTTAATCGAGGTCGCATGACACATACATCAGTATCAAGGCGCGAGGCGCTCATATGATGGACTTGCGCTACGTCAAGAAGCTCCTCGAGATGATAGACGCTTCGTCCGTCAACACCATCGAGATAACGTCCGACAAGGGACTCAGGATCCGCGTGTCGAAGAACTCGCCGCGCGGGCCTGTGCAGATCGCAGCGCCGCAGATGGCGCTGCCGGCACCCGCTCCAGCAGCGGCCGCGCCGGCCGAGGCTCCGCCGAAGGCAGAGCCCGCGCGATCGAACTTCCTCGAGGTCAAGTCGCCGATGGTGGGGACGTACTACTCCGCACCCGAGCCCGGCGCAAAACAGTACCTGAGCGTCGGGGATCGTATTTCCAAGGGGCAGATTCTCTGCATCATCGAAGCGATGAAGATCATGAATGAGATCGAGTCAGAGTTCGATGGTGTCGTCAAGGAGATTCCTGCCCAGAACGCGCACCCTGTCGAGTACGGACAGGTGCTCTTCCGGGTAGATCCAAATGGTTAACACGCCTGTCGAACCACTCCCTGCTATAGGAGCTGCGTTCGACTACCGCAGTGTCCTGCGCCAGATGCTCGAGCAGAATGCCTCCGACCTGCACCTCAAGGTGGGTTGCGCTCCGACACTGCGCGTAAATGGTGAGCTGAGAAATCTTGCGATGTCGCCGATGAGATCCGACGACATGAAGACTCTCGCCGACCAGATCATGCCGCCCAAGCGGCAGAAGGAATTTGCCGAGGCGAAGGAAGCGGATTTTGCGCTCGGTGTGCCGGGCATCGGCAGGTTCCGCGTCAATGCATATCAGCAGCGCGGCACGATCGCCTACGCTTTCCGCATCGTGCCGTTCCAGGCGCACACGATCTCCGAGCTCAATCTTCCCCCGGTGATTGAGGAGATCGCGATGAAGCCGCGCGGACTCGTCCTCGTCACGGGAGTGACGGGATCCGGGAAGTCGACGGCGCTGGCGGCCATGATTCAGTACATCAACCAGAACAGGAACGCGAACATCATCACGATCGAAGATCCGATCGAGTTCCTGCACCGCGACAACAAGGCGCACATTAACCAGCGCGAAGTTGGGACGGATACGGCGAGCTTCGCACAGGCGCTGCGCCGCGTTCTTCGTCAGGATCCGGACATCCTGCTCGTCGGTGAAATTCGCGATCTCGACACGCTCGACACCGCGCTCAAGGCGGCTGATACCGGCCATCTCGTGTTCTCGACCCTTCACACGACGGACGCAACGCAGACGATCAATCGTATCCTGTCGTTCTACCCGCCGCACCAGCAGGCGGAGGTTCGATTCCTTCTCGCCAGCTCACTCGAGGCGGTGATCTCGCTGCGACTGGTTCCGCGATCCGACAAGCCGGGCCGGGTACCTGCGGCCGAGATTCTCATCAATACCGCGGCCGTCAGGGACAACATTCGCGACATGTCGAAGTCCCTGAACATTCCCGAGCTGATCGCCGAAGGAACTGTGCAGTATGGAATGCAGAGCTTCGACCAGTCGCTGATGAACTGGTACAAGAAAGGCGTCATCTCATACGAGAGTGCGATCTACTACGCGACGCGGCCGAGTGAGTTCGCGCTGCGGATTCAGGGTGTTGCGGGAGCGAGTGATACGACGTGGGACAACATTCAGCAGGAAGTAACAGCTTAAGAT
>JAYUWU010000025.1:0-16204 GCA_043753365.1 Gemmatimonadaceae bacterium
ACTGTCAAATGGCAACTGATCACTGACGACAGGGGACTGGCGACTCTGGACTCAATATCAACCCGCTGCGTCGGCTCTCATCCGTAAGAAGCGGACGAATTAGCTGGCCGAGGCTGCGACGGCGCGGCTGGTTACGATCTCGACCGCGCCAGGCGGCGCTCCGACTGGCAACGGATCCTGCCGCGTAATAATCCGCAGCAACTCCGGATCAGCACCAAGCTCAGCCGCCATACGATGCACGGAGGTCAGCGCCGCCGAACGGTCCAGCGCCCCGCGCACCGTAAGCGCGATCACCTTCAGGTCGCGCAATACGTCTGGGCGCGCATCGGAGTAGAGGAGGCCCAGGCGCGACTTCCACGGTCTGATCACCTGATTGTACCGGAGATCAGGATCCTCGCTGCCTTGAAGAATGTCGCCCTCGTCCGCAAAAACGATTGACGCAAGGTCGGTAATCCCCGGGCGAACATAGAGCAGGCGCTTCTCATCGCGAGTGTAAAGCACAGTCTCGCGCTCGACGTTCGGACGTGGACCAACAAGTGACATCTGGCCGAGGAGCACGTTGTAGAGCTGAGGAATCTCGTCGAGCTTGAAGCGCCGGATGAACCGGCCGAGCGAAGTGATGCGTGGATCGTCGCCGGCTGTCGAATCGACGCCTGACTTGTCAGCACGAATGACCATCGACCTGAACTTCACCATCCGAAACGCCTTCTCGCCGCGGCCCATGCGGGGCGCGATGTAGAACGGCGAGTGGTAATCCTGAAGCCAGATCGCGATCGAAAGAACGATCAGCAGGGGAGACAGCAGGAGTAATCCAAACAACGCCGCGGTTATGTCGAGCAGGCGCTTCATTCGAACGTTTCTTGCTGGGCTCCGACAAGCGCGAGGGCGCGCTGTACGATGTAGTCGACGGTTGGGTAGTAGCTGCGCTCGAGCGGGTTGCTCGTTGGCGCCGGCGCGTCAGGCAGCGTCACACGTCGCGGCGATGCACGCATCACCCGCGGATCTACAGCTTCGACGATCGACGTGATCACTTCGGCCGCCATGCCACACGTCCTCCAGTCGCCGTCGACGGCGAGGACCCTGCCGGTCTTCTTCGCAGACTTGATGATGAGCGATGCGTCGAACGGGTTGAGCACGCGGATGTCGATCACGTCGCATTCGATTCCGTTCGCGCTTAGCCGGGCAGCAGCTTCGCGGCAGAGGTGCGCGCTGTAGCTCGAGCCCACGAGCGTGAGATCCTGTCCGGTGCGGGTGAGGCGCGGACCTTCCTGCGCGAGATTTCGTTCTTCGATCGGCGGAAGCTCTTCCTCGAGTCCGTACAGCCAGCGGTCGTCGAGGTACAGCACGGGATCATCTGACAGAACGCTTGCAATGAGCAGATCGCGTGCATCAGTGGGCGTCGACGGCATTACGACGCGCAACCCGGGGATGTGAGCGAACCACGATTGCAGCGACTGCGAATGCTGTGCGCCCTGCTCGCCGCCGCGGTTGATGATCGCACGCACCGTGATCGGCGCTGCGACCTGGCCGCCGAACATCGATCTCCATTTTGCCGCCTGGGTCACGATCTGGTCGACAGCAAGCAGCATGAAGTCGACGCGCGGATGAATCACGATCGGGCGGTAACCACAAAGAGCCGCGCCGAGGGCTGCACCGGTGGTTCCTAACTCTGATACCGGGGTGTCGATGACGCGCTCTCGGCCAAACTGGCTGTCGAGGTCGGTCATCGAGTTCCCGACGTACCACGGACTCCACAGTCCCTGGCCTATCGTGAATACCGACGGATGATTTGCGAGGAGATACTCGAAGCCGTCGCGGATGGCGGCTCCGTATCCTGTCGTCACTGGTGCCTGTTTCAAGTCTTTCTTGCCATTGTGCCGCTGTACACCCGGCTCAACAATGCCTTTGCAGGCGGGTATCCATCGTGAGTCGCAACGTTCCACGCGTCTTCGATGACGGTGTGAGCGTCGGTCCAGAAGCGCTTGAGCTGCGGCCGGTCCAATGCGCCATGCGACTCGAGTGCAACGGCGAGGCGGCTGATCGGATCGCGAAGCTTCCACCGCGTCAGGTCGTCCTTGCGCTTTACTCCTACATCTTCGTCCTCGCGATGCCCGACATGCCCTCTCCAGCGATACGTCACGAGCTCGAGGAAACGCGGACCTTCACCAGCGCGAATTGCATCAACAGCTTCTTTGGTTACGGCGCGAACCGCGGCCAGGTCATTTCCGTCGGCGCGCGCCCAGCCCACCCGGTGCGCCTCCGCATAACGACAGACAGACGTATCGGGCTGTCTCAGCGCGATATGAAGGTGACTCGAGAAGAAATTGTTTTCGCAGACGAACAGCACCGGCGCCTTCATGACGGCGGCGAGGTTCATCGATTCGTGAAACGCACCTTCTTCAGTCGCGCCATCGCCGAAGAATGAGACTGCCATCCCACCGTTGCCGTCCATCTTTGCTGCGATGCCTGCACCGACAGCAATCGGGATCGTCGCGCCAACAATGGGCACTGTCCCGAAAAGATTGTTCTCGATGTCGATGAGGTGCATCGACCCGCCCATTCCGCGCGACACACCCGTGTCCTTGCCCTGAACTTCAGCGAGCAGCCCGTGTGGCGATCCGCCGAGCGCGAGGAAATGCCCGTGCGAGCGGTGGGCGCCGAATACCCGGTCACCCTTCTTCACATAGCTCGCAACTCCGACTGCTGGTGCTTCCTGCCCGATCGCAAGATGGCACGGACACTTGACGACACCCTGTGAAACCATGTCGCCGATCTTCTCTTCGACGACGCGGATGAGGATCATCCGCTCGAGTCCGCTAAGCAGCGCATCACAATCCGTCGGATCAACCGAGATCGGTTCATGATAACGCTCCGCATCGGCAAGATTGCCAAGTGAGGATGCTGTCTCGTAGAGCGCCGATTCTACACTAGCCCGCATGGAATTTCCGGATGCGCTCGCAGATGTAATTGACCTCGTCATCGGTGAGCGATGTATTCATCGGCAGCAGGAAACAACGCGTGAAAAGTTTGTCGGTGAAGGGAAGGTCGAATTTCGGCAGATCGAGTCCATCGAAGTGATGCACGGGTTTGCCCGCCCACTGGATGATTGTCCTGATTCCATCTTTCTCGAGTGCAACACGCAACTCATCCCTGCGCCCTGATTCGACCTCGTAGTTCTGGTAAACGTCGAAGTGGTCGGGATCATCGTCCGGACCGGGCGGAAGCGTAAAATCATCGAGTCCGTAGAGTCCTTCGCGATAGAGCCTGGCGATCTGGCGCCGGCGCTCGATTTCCTCGTCGAGCTTCCTGAGCTTCACGTTGAGGACAGCGGCCTGAAGATTGTCGAGGCGCGAGTTGAGCCCCCACGTGACTACGAGACCCGACTCATCCCGGCCGTGATCGCGAAGGAGGGACATCTTCCGCGCCATGTCGGCGTCGTTGGTGAGAAGTATCCCGCCGTCCCCGAAACATCCAAGAATCTTTGCGGGATACAGGCTGATCTCAGCCGCGATGCCAAAGGTGCCCGCATTCCTTCCCTTGAACTTCGACCCGATCGCCTGGGCTGCATCCTCGACGATCACCAGGCCGTGCTTGTCAGCAATTGCCTGCAGCGCGTCCATGTCGCAGGTGCGGCCATTGAGCTGCACCGGCATGATAGCCTTTGTCCGGGGCGTGACGGCTGCCGCCGTCGATTCAGGGTCCATCATGTGATCGTGACCACATTCGACGAGCACAGGTGTCGCGCCGGCAAAATGGATCGATGCGGCCGAGGCGACGTAGGTATGCGAGGGGACGATGACTTCGTCGCCAGGGCCGATGCCTGCCGCCCGAAGCGCGATGATCAGCGCGTCAGTACCGTTGGCGACCCCAAGCGCGTACCTGGCCCCGGTAAAGTTCGCGATGCCCGTCTCGAACTCGACGAGGTCGCTCTGGAGAATGAACGCGCCGCGATCCATCACAGCCGTCATTGCTTCCAGGATCTCGTCGCGCTGATCGGCGAAAAGATGGGGATAGCGGAAAAACGGTATGGACATCGATGTAGAAGCGGGCGAGGTCATTTCGAGGCTGGTCTTGTATACAGGTTCTGGCACTCACGCGAAAAGCGTGCGAGCGCGGCAACTGGTTGTCAGGAAGCAATTTATCGTGACTGCAGGGTCGGATGCCAGTCGGGTTCGGACGTCGGGCTGCTGGGGGTCTAAGGACGCTGGACGGAACTACAGGGGGGAAAGGAGTTTTTGAAGTGCCAGGAGGTTTTGAAGTTTACGCTCGGGTAGGCCGTAGGTCGCACGGGCATTCGTCCGCGCGACGGGATCCGTAGTTGCTTTTGTACAAGAACGGAACGGCGCCTGGCACTGGGGAGGAGGCTGTACGACGCGAGAGCGCCTCGGCATTACAACTTCAGAACCTCCTGGGACTTCAAAACCTCCTTTCCCCCTGTACCTACATCATCCTTGACCTGAAGGCTTGCACTTTCGAACGGGACACGCCAGCCAGTCGTGTCGTTGACCTTGGTCGTGGTTGGACTCAACTTCCGTCATGCCAGCTGAAGATGCCGTCGAGAAGGCGAACCGGGGAATTTACGAGCGCTATTACCAGGCGCAGGGTGATGACCGGAACGACATGCTCAGCAACCCCGGGGTGCTATTCCAGAGCCTTGCCTTCGAAAAGGCAAACATCCGCGCCCTCGGCAAAATCCCTCTCGATCGCGGCTCTGCCCGCATTCTAGACGTTGGCTGCGGTACCGGATCGAGCCTGATCTCGTTCATAAAGCTCGGCTTCGACCCCGCCAATCTTTTCGGGGTGGATATCGAAGCTGAGCGCATCACGATGGCAAAGCAGAGGGTCCCAAACGTCGATTTCAGGGCCGGTGATGCGCGCGAGCTCCCATTTGCCGATGAATCGTTCGACCTCGTCATCGAATCGACGATGTTCGTGATGATTCCGGACGAGGCGGTGGCGGGGGCGATCGCTTCTGAAATGTTGAGAGTCACGAAGCCTGGGGGTCACCTCATGCTGGTCGACTGGCGATACGGAAAACCAGGTAACCCGGACTTCAGCGGCCTCTCGAACGACCGAATGCGGCGGCTTTTCGATGCGGGCCGGCAGACAGAGGTTGTGACGGTCGAGCGCGGCGCGCTCATACCTCCGGTGGGGAGGTTTCTGTCCCGCGTTTTGCCCAGCTTCTATTTCGTCGTGCAGGGCCTCGTCCCGCCGCTCGCGGGACAGACTACTACGCTGCTTCGGAAGACTGCGGCCAGGCCTTAAAGCGGCCGGCGCCAGCCCATGGCTCCGGCTTTCCCTGAACAGGTGCCGTACCGGTTGCGAGGCGCGCGAGGCCGATGAGCACGCCGATTCCGTGCAGGAAGTGGTAAAGGAAAAACCCGATCGGCGCAAAGATCACGTGGCGCGGCTCACGATACCTGATCGCCTGTTGAATCCCCGACACGAGCGCCAGCGCGAAGTAGAGAATCATCACCGCTGTGAACGCCCATCGCACGAACGTCGAGAATGGTGACAGTGCCAACCCCAACAAAAACCCCGCAGCAAACACGCCGGTAATCGCATGCCTCGGCGTAAACGCGTACGGCGCGAGATACCACAGGTAGGCGTTGTATGGTGCCTCGTGCACCACCTGCTTACGGATGAACGACGGCAGATCCGGTTGCTGAAAGTAGTGAACCTGGATCTGCGGATTCATCCACACAACTCCGCCGGCGGCGATGATTCGGCGGTTCATCTCGTAGTCCTGCGCGCGCAGCAGACGCTCGTCGAAGAGTCCAACTTTCGTGAAGACGTCGCGCTTGAAGCATCCGTAGGGCACAGTGTCAGCTAAGCCTTCGCCGGCATCAGTCCTGAAGCCCGAATCACCAACACCGAATGTGTGAGTAGTGATCGCCTGCACGAGAGCTGCCTGATATCCCTCACCGCGCTTCAGCGTCGCGACGACTCCACCAGTATTATCTGCTCCCGTTCGTACTGCGGTAGCCAGGGTCAACGCGAGATAGTTCTTCGGATAAACTGAATGCGCGTCTAGCCGCACGATGTAATCACCCCTCGCGAGACCGATTCCGATGTTGAGGCCGGGCGACTGGTTGCGCCTCGGATTGTCGACCAGCGTGACCCGCGGGTCGGCTGCGGAGATCTCCTCGACGATGTCGCGCGTGCCGTCTGTCGACATCCCGTCGAGCACGATGACCTCGATCTCGGTCCCATCTGATAGTTCGAATCCAAGCACGGACTCGAGACAGGGGCGGATGAAATTCCGCTCCTGATAGCAGGGAATGAGAATGGAGACCGAGGCGTTCTCTGGATTCATTGCGGCGGCGTGGATCGGCGTGAGGGTGGTAGGCTATCGGGGAAAGTGCGCGTTATCAATGGGATGCGATTACACTTACTTCCGCCATGACCGAAACTTCAGCGGGGATCCCCGGCCCGGACATCGAGTTCTCGATAGTGAGCGGATCAAACGAATCGCTGCTGTTCGGCTGCCTGGCATCGATAGTCGAGACGATGCGCGGCTCACGCTACACGTGGACGACCACGGTCGTATGCAATCGTGCAGGCGACGGACTCGCGGGCCGTGTCAGGGCAGCGTTCCCGGAAACGGCAATCATCGAGAACGCGTCACCAAAAGGTTTTGCGGCCAATCACAACATGGTGCTCGCGCGCTCGACAGCCCGCTACGTCTGGCTGCTGAACGACGATCTTGTGCTTCTGCCTGGTGCGGTGAACGTGATCACCGATTTTATGGAGTTGCCGGCCAACGCGAGAGCGGCGGTCGTGAGTCCGAAGCTGCTCAACCCGGACGGGTCATTGCAGCCATCGACATACGGCTTCCCGTCGATGCCACAAATCCTGCTCGCGCATTCTGGCCTGCGCGAAATGGCTGTGACGAACGCACTGATGCGCATCGCGTCGCCCGTTCTTCGATCGAAGCAGGGTTCGTCCCGCTACTGGGCGCACGACAGGCTCGTCGAGGTCGATACTTTCCGCGGCGCATGCATGGCGATGCGCATGGAAGCAGTTCGCGAGGTAGGTCCGATGGTCGAGGTCGCGCTGGTGGGCGCAGAAGAGACCGAGTGGCACCGCCGCTTTCACGATCACGGCTGGAAGGTGGTGTTCAACCCGGAAGCCGAGGTGATTCATTACGGCAGTCAGACCGTCGGCGACGGCAGCACGAACCATCTCCCCGAGTACCTGAAGGGCGCGATGTACTTCTTCCGCACATCACGCAGCCCTGGCTCCTATCGGGCCTTCCGTGCATCCCTCATCGCGATGTTCAACGCGAAGCTGGCGCTACAGCGGCTCTCGCGTGACGAGGCGGGCCTCTCGGTTACTCGGCGCTATCTCGAGGTCGTGCGCCACGGCTGATGCGGCTTGTTGGTATCTCTCGCGAGCGAGCTAAGAGCTAACTACCTCAACGCGAAGAACGCGAAGTTTCGCGAAGAAACGCGAAGCAATGGGATAGCTGCTTCCGCCTCTTCTGGAGAGGTCCCACGTCATGGCTATTCTGGTTTTTTACAAAAGCAAAGGCAGCAATCTTTCCCGCTATTCTACGCTTCGGCCTGTCCTTCGCGTTTCTTGGCGAACCTTCGCGTTCTTCGCGTTGAAGTTGTTGACTTTATGCGCTAGCCCTTAACGCGCGACCGGCGAAGACGCGGGAGCGTCGAGACAGCCTCGCGGAACCTGATGCTCTCGTCGTCCTGCCGCGACAATCTGCGGCGGTAGATCTCAGCGATGATGACCGCTGCACACGCAAGCGAGAGGCTGACGAGGAAGGCTATCGCGGTTTTCATGATGACCCGCTTGCGCACCTTGGACAGCACATCGGGCAGCGGGTCGTGCACTACAACCGTCGGCGTCGCCTCGAGCTCGCGCGCGAATGCGGTTTCCTGATCCGTCGCGGCCTGATTGTAGACCTGCTCAGCGATCTGGATCTCGCGCATGATCCGCCCGCGCTCAACGCTTGCCTGGGAGAACGCAGGCGTCGCGCGGTTCGAGAAATTGAACTGGCGGAGCCGGTCTTCCGCGCTTGCGAGCTGATTTTTCGCCATCAGGACGCGCGCTTCCTGCGCGACCCTCAGCTGCACCGCCTGAGCCTTGGAGGTTCGTACGAATATCTGGCTCGCGCTGTCCATCGTGCGCGACGCGATAATTCGCGCCAGTCCGCTGTCGCTGTGGGCAACGCTGATGGTGATCGTTCCAGTTTCCTTGTTCGTTCCGACCGTCAGCAGGCGCGCGAGATGCTTCTGTACTTCATCAGGATCGTTTCTCGTGTACTCCTCGCCGAGGAACCGCTCGATGACCGTAGCACCGGAGGGGCCAGAGACAGGCGACATGCCCACGCCCGCGAGCACTCGCCGCGACCTGATGAGCTCGACCATCCGTGCAGGCGTGAGCTGATATCCCTGCTGGAGAGTCGCGCCAGCCAGCGCTGCAATACCGCCTAGCGCAGGTGAAGAGCGGCTGCTGAGAACCGGCGTCACCGACAACTCCGCCTTGAACTTGCGTGGCATGAAGTAGCTGATCAAGCCGACAGCGACTGAAACAAGAATCACGAACGCTGCAATCTGGCGCCGCTTTTCGACGAGCGGCGTCAGGAACGTAAGTGAATCGATACCGTCCTCAACTACCGGACGAGCTGCTTGTGTGCTCAAGGTTCTCCCTTCAGGAAGAGATGGAATCAATGGCTGCGCGTGGTCGCGTCAAGCTTGCGCCATGTGCCAGACCTCTCCACACGCGAACGAACAGTACCAGGAACCCAACGGCAAATACTGAAACCGTCAGGCTGTTGTATATCCAGAACCAGGTGATTGGACTCCAGAAAATCGTCACGTAGGCAATGAGCAGGAGAGGGACAGCGCTCCACCTGCCCGCTGCAACCAGCCGGAAGCCGAGCCCGCCAACAAATCCGACGAGGCCAAGGATGAGTAGCGCTGCAGGGATGCCGAAATCCTGGATGAGCGGACGAAACCCCGTGAAGATGTTGCTGGTTTCTCCTGCAACGAGGTCGATGATGGAGTCGAACAGTCCGGGGATTCTCTGGCTCAGCCCGAGCATCTCGAGGGGGCCGGCAAATGTGATCTTGCCGAGCGACGGGTTGAAGTCAGTCATCGTGTATTCCGCGAGCCATTGCGAAAAGACGGTCATGTGGCCGAACGCCGACGTAACCAGCTTGAGCATGACGACATTGAGCAGGGACACGTCTGTCGATGCGAGCCGCGCGAGCCCAACGGCGAAGAAGAATACGACTACGACTCCTCCGACCAGCGCGGCAGCAGCGATGTGTGCGCGCGTGAAGACCGCCACTTTGCCCATTCTCAATCGCGCGGCGAAGTAGCAGGAAAACCAGAGCACGAATCCGAACAGGAGCGCTGCCTTCGTGGTCTGGAGCACGGTGACCGCAATGGCCGGTGCCAGCGATGCGAGGGCGAGCAACTTCAGCTTATAGCTGCGACCAATGACGAACATGACGCCGCCAAGTGCCGGGGCGAAATACACGAAAGGAAGGAGTGCCTGACTTGCAGCCGGCGGCTCAGGTGCACCGGTTTCCGCATAACGCTGGAAGTACATCTGGTTCGATACTACAACCAGTTTTTCGATCTGCAGCACGTCCGAAAGCGGGATTCCCGAGGCGGCGATGAATGCAACGCTGGAGCCGAGGCCAAGCGAGAGTGCGATGACCAGTGCGAGAGTGAAGACCTTCACCTCGACTATCGACGGCTCGTCGGCAACGGCCAGAGTCCGGGTTTTGAAACCCCAGTTGCCGACCGCCGCCCCCGCGGCCACCACGATGCTCGAGGCGATGAGCCATATCATCACGTTTGCGCCAACCGGTTCGTTCGGCGCGAGAACAAGGGGAAGTATCCCGGCGAAACACCACCATAAAGGATAAAACGCAGCCGGGTTCAGCCACGTTCCTGTGAGCGCGCGCATCGATCCGGCCCACGTGATGAGCACGACCGAGAGTGAAAGCGCCGCCCAGTTTGCCATCAGGCGTGACGCGCGAGGTGCGAGGGATTATCGAGATACCACTTGACGGTTCTGCGGATTCCGGAATCAAAGGTCTCAGACGGTTTCCACGACAGCTCGTGCTCGATGCGTGAGCTGTCGATCGCATACCTGAAGTCGTGGCCGAGCCTGTCGGTGACACTCGTCAGAAGATCCGCGTATCTGCCGTCTTTTCGCGGCACGAGCCGGTCGAGAAGCGCGCAGATCTCACCGGCAATCTCGATGTTGCGCCGTTCACTTCTGCCACCGACGAGATACGTCTCGCCTGTCCGGCCTTCACGCAATACGATGTCGATGGCCTTGCAATGATCGCCCACGTACAGCCAGTCGCGAATATTCTGCCCCGCTCCATAAATCGGGATCGGCTTCTCGGCGAGCGCTGAACGGATCACCGTAGGAATGAACTTCTCAGCGTGCTGATATGGGCCGTAATTGTTCGAGCAGTTCGTGATCGTGACGGGTAGCCCGTATGTGTGGTAATAGGCGCGCGCGAGGTGGTCGGAGCCGGCCTTGCTCGCCGAGTACGGTGAATTGGGCGAATACGGGGTGAACTCACTGAACGGAGCATCCGTCTCCGCGAGGCTCCCGAAAACTTCGTCGGTCGAGACGTGGTGGAACCGCACATCCTTCTTCCCGTTCCATGCCGTGCGCGCGGCCTCGAGGAGAGTGAATGTCCCCACTACGTTGGTAGTAATGAATGCCGCCGGCCCGGTTATCGACCTGTCAACGTGCGACTCCGCCGCGAAGTGAACGATGGTTCCGATCTGACGATCGGCCAGAAGTCGACCGACCAGCGGAGCATCGGTGATGTCTCCTTCGACGAAATGGTGCCGCGGATTATCCATCACCCTGGCGAGATTCTCCTTCGAGCCCGCGTAGGTGAGTGCATCCAGCGTCGTGACGCTGACGCCACCATCCCCAGCGAGAATGTGCTCGACGAAGTTGGCGCCGATGAATCCGGCGCCCCCTGTGACGAGAACATCCCGCGGGATGTGCTTTGTCCCTTTCAATTCAGATGCTCCAGTGTTTCACGAAGTGCCCCACTCCAATGTCGCGGAGTCACTCCGAATGTTGCGGTAAATGAACTGGTGTCGAGTATCGAATACGCAGGCCGGACAGCTGCCGTAGGAAACTGGTTCGTCGAAATCGGCTCGACCGCGGCCTGAACTCCCGCGCATTCGAAGATTGCGCGCGCAAACTCGTACCACGTTGTCGATCCGGTATTCGTGAAGTGCCATGTGCCCCTCAGGGTGTTGTCCTTCGACATTGCAGCTGTCACAACCAGCAGCGCATCTGCCAGGTCGGCCGCGCCGGTGGGATTTCCGTATTGATCGTTGACGACTCTCAGTGGCTGACCGGCTTTACCGCGCTCGAGCATCGTACGCACGAAGTTGCGCCCGCGATGGCTGAACACCCACGATGTGCGAACGATCGCATGTGCTGTCACTTCGGATCGAACGGCGTCCTCGCCAGCGAGCTTCGACTCACCGTAAACCCCCAGCGGGTGAACCGGGTGGTCAGGCATGTAGGGCCTGTCGGATTTACCGTCGAATACGTAGTCAGTCGAGATATGCACAAGGCGCGCGCCTGCCGCCGCTGCCGCGCGCGCGACATTGCGAGCACCGTCGGCATTCACCCGCATGGCAGCATCACGCTCGCTCTCAGCTTTGTCGACAGCGGTGTAGGCAGCGGCGTTGATCACGACGCCCGGGCGTTCGGCCGCGATCGCGCGCGACACTGCGTCACCGTCGCCAACATCGAGGTCAGCGCGGGCAAAGCCCCTGGCTTCGAGTCCGTGCGCAGGTGCGCGCTGCATCAGCTCCCAACCTGTCATTCCACCGGCTCCAACAATCACCACGTCACTCATTCGTAGCGCGGAAGATCACTCCGCTTGCCGGACAGCACGTCCCACTTCGTGTCCTTTGCAGAGATGATCGGGTTTTCCGCCGGCCAATCGATTCCGATTTGTGGATCGTTCCACGCGACACCACGATCATCCGTCGGGTCGTAGAGCGTGGTGCACTTGTAGATCACGTCAGCGACATCTGACAGGACACAGAAGCCGTGGGCAAACCCAGGCGGAATCCATAGTGAGTGAAGATTCTCGTCACTCAGCTCGGCAGATGTCCACCGGCCAAACGAGGGCGAGCCAACCCGTATGTCGACTGCGACGTCGAGAATCTTTCCGCGTGCAACGTGCACGAGCTTGCCCTGCGGATCATTCAGCTGGTAGTGCAGACCTCTGACGACACCGGCGGCCGAGCGGCTGTGATTGTCCTGGAGAAACGAAGTGTCGAGCGGCGTCCCGGCCAGCTTGCCCGCGTTGTAGGTCTCGATGAAGAATCCGCGCTCGTCACTGAAGACGCGCGGCTCAAGTATCAGGACCCCGTCGAGATCCGTTTCCAGAAGCTTCATTGCGCTGGTGTTACCGAATCCGGGAGGCTGCGCAGATACTGCCCATAGCTCGACGATCCCATCCGCTCGGCGAGGCCTTCGAGTCGCGCCGCGTCGATGTACCCCATACGGAATGCCGCCTCTTCGATCGAGCCGATCTTCAATCCCTGCCTCTCCTCGACAACCGATACGAAATTCGAAGCTGCGAGCAGCGCCTCGTGAGTGCCCGTGTCGAGCCACGCCATGCCTCTGCCAAATGTCTCGACGCGCAATGCGCCTCGCTCGAGGTAGAGCTTGTTGAGGTCGGTGATCTCGAGCTCGCCCCGCGGCGAGGGCGCGAGGCCTCGCGCAGTCTCGACGACATCGTTGTCGTAGAAGTAAAGACCAACCACCGCATACGAAGACTTCGGGCTTGCCGGCTTCTCCTCGATGCTGCGGGCGCGACCCTTAGCGTCGAAATCGACAACACCATACCTCTCGGGATCCTTGACGTGATATGCGAAGATCGTCGCGCCGCTGGTGCTCGTTGACGCTCGCTGCAGCTGCTCGGGCAATCCGTGCCCGAAGAAGATGTTGTCACCGAGAACGAGGGCAGCGGGGCTGTCACCAAGAAAATCGGCGCCGATGATAAATGCCTGAGCGAGACCTTCGGGCTTCTCCTGCACCGCGTACGTCAGCTCGATCCCCAGGCTCGATCCATCGCCGAGGAGGTCGCGAAAACGTGGTGTGTCAGCGGGCGTGCTGATGACGAGAATTTCCCTGATGCCTGCCAGTATCAGCGTGCTCAGCGGATAATAGATCATCGGCTTGTCGTAGATTGGAATCAGCTGCTTGCAGACGACTCGCGTCGATGGCCAGAGCCGCGTGCCGGCTCCGCCGGCGAGGATAATCCCTTTTCGGTTCATGCGGCGCTCAAGAGGGAGAGGCGACGGGTTCCGCATCGCGCGGAATGCGCAGGCGCGACCAGGTATCGCGCAGCGTCAAAGCGCCGAGGAGCGTGAGCGAGAGGACGAGCGAGAACGACATCCATAGAAGAGATGTGTTGATGAGGCACAGGCCCACCACGACGGCCAGGGTCACGATGAGATTGCGGCTGTTGAGAGCTTTTACATCCAGAGCGTCGAGTATGCTGCGCATGAGAATGTAGACTGCGTACGGAATTGCGCCGATGAGGCAGGCGCGGAAAATGGGGACCGCGGAGACGAAAGCAGGCCCGAAATACCACTCAATGAATGGGCCGATCACGAGCTCCCCGACGACCACTCCCGCGGTCGCGAGCAATATACCGCCAGCGAGGATCTTCAGGACCAGCTTGCGGAGCCCGGCGATATCCCCGGTTGCTGCCTGCGCGCTCGCGCGTGGAAGCAGGACGAGACTCACTGGTGCAAACGCTCCGGACAGCATTGTAAGCACGGAAAGCGCAGCGGAGAACTGCCCCGCAGCAACGACGCCGTGAGTTCGAACCGCGATGAGCGCAGGCACCGCGAACAGTCCGACAAGAGCGAACTCACCGGGAACACGAGGAAGCCCGAACCGCAACAGCAAGTCGAGATGCTTTCGCATGGTTGCCGTCCCCGCCCATTCCGCTCTGTCGCGAAAGAGAACATGTGCGAGGGCGACACTGCTGACTGCCACCCACGCGATTCCCGTCGCAGCGAGAACCGTGGCGGCGGTTGGGTCCCCAATGGCAAAAACACTTACCGGAATTATTCCGAGGTTGACGAGCTGCATGAGGTTGGCGATCCCCATTTCAGAACGGCCCCGGTAAACCGCGTAGACCATACTGTGAAGAGTTATGCCGGCAAGAGCGATCGTCGCCGGCGGAACCAGGGAAGCGAGGTCGCTGCTCCCGAAAAGGATCGTCGATGCCAGTGACGGGAACAGGTTGAACAGGACCACGACGATCATCGGCGGCACCAGACCAACGGTCAGCGTCGCTGTTGCGAAGCCGGCTGCCGAGTAGCCTGCGATTGCCCCGGCCTTTGCGATCGCGATGTAACGCGGGGCGGCAATGCCGAGTCCCATCACCAGTGGCAGGTAGAGAAGCCCTACCGCGCGGCGACTGAGCGTGTATTCGCCAAACCCCTGCGGGCCGAGCATCGAGGCAGCCAGCTTCAGGAGGAGGATCCCCGAGATAGTTACGAGAATTTCCGTGAGCATGGTCCACGCGAGCTGAACCCGCATCAGGGAGCGTTTATGGCGGGTCGGCCTGGCTCGAGTGTCATCTGGCCCTGATTACAGGTTGCGAATGGTGCTGGCGATGGTCCGTATGGCAGCGGGCGTCTCACAATCTAGGGGTTTCAGGCCTTACATGGGTCCAGAAAGCGGGTGGCGTATCGCGAAGTCAGGGGTAATCACAAACCCACTGTCGCGAGGGGAAGCTCGACTACGTAAATTGATGCTGGCCAGCAACTTGCCGACGCGGAAGCAGAGGCGGAGAAGGCCCGTCCGAGTTGGTGCAGTTTCAATGAACAACCCTGCCTGATGGCAAAAAGGTCTTCCCTAGCAGATCATCACCACCTTCGGCTGACGTCTAGCCGCGGGAACCTGGCTCCGGCCGCATACGGAACGTCCCCTCTCAGGGTGCGGTCGCGGCTGCGCGAGAGGCGCCCTGTGTCGGTCAGGCGCCACACTGCCAGAATTGCAACGAGACTGAGCGTGCTTCTCGTCGGCGACCTGGCGGCGATCGCTGTCTGCTCGATGATTTCCGCGGTCGCAGCCGAGAGCGCGCTTCTCAATAACGGCCTCGCTACCGCTATCGCTCACGCTGTCGCCGCAGGTTATTGGACAAGCGTCAATTTCGCCCTCGCGGTCGTCGCAAGTCTAGCCATCACAGGCAATTACAGCCGGCACCGGAGACTTAACGGGAGATTGCGGCTGCTCGCCGCCTCGTTCCTCGCCGCGGCGGTTCTGCTCTGGGGTTTGATCAGGGCCGGCGACATGGTCGATGCAGTTGTTGTTTATCTGGTCGCAGGCTCTCTGACCGGTCTCGTCCTCATGGCCGAACGGCTGGTGACTGAGCGGTTTCTGACGAGTGTGTGGCCGGGTGCCAAGGGTGCCGCGCCCGCCGTCCTCATCACTGATCGCAGCGAGACGAGCATGCATCTCGAGCGGGCAGTGATCGCAGCGGGCGGTGACTACTCACTCGCCGGGTACGTCCCGATCGGGCGGGTCAAGGTTGACGGTGCGCTGGGCACCATTCGCGACCTGCCGGAGATCATCGACGCACATCATGTCGAGGCTATCGTCGTCTGCCAGCACCTGAATGACCAGCAGATCATGAACGTCAGGGAAGCGAGCCTGGCGGCAGGATGCCAGCTGCTGTATCCCGCGCGAGCTGTGAAGATTGCCGGCGTTCGACCGGCTCTCGTATGGCATCAGGACCAGCCGTTCTTCGAGCTTGGCGCACCGGTACTCAAGGCCTCGGCCGTGATCATCAAGCGGGTCGTCGACCTGATTGGCGCGGCCGTCGGGCTTGTTCTGCTCACTCCAGTGCTGGTGCTGATCGGGATCGCGGTCAAACTCGACTCACCGGGCCCGGTCTTCTTCTCGCAGGATCGCGCTGGTCTTGGAGGCAGGCGATTCAGGATGCTCAAGTTCCGCACGATGCGAGTGGGTGCGGATGCGGAAAAGCATACGCTGTCGCACCTGAATCATTCAGGTGATTCCCGCCTGTTCAAGATCCCTGAAGATCCTCGCGTAACTCGCCTCGGCGCTCTCTTGCGTCGCTGGAGCCTGGACGAGCTTCCGCAATTCTGGAATGTCCTGATGGGCGACATGTCGCTGGTCGGCCCGCGTC
>JAYUWU010000026.1:0-2309 GCA_043753365.1 Gemmatimonadaceae bacterium
CAAGCGGCAAGCTCCCCGTCGAGCTTGTCCAGATGATCGGCGCCGCGAGCATCGTGCCGCGCGAATAAACCGCCTCGTGCTCGGACGTGCTCTCGCCAGCGTCGGCAATTGCCAGATGCCGGGTGCGGAACACGCGCGCGGCGACGCTTCCCATGTCATTGATGGCGATAGACGTAAGCTGCGCCTCCACTCCGACGGCAGCGACAGCATACAGCATGGTCGTCGGCTTGTCGTATAGGAGTATGGCGCCGCGACGCGCGCCGACCGTCTGCGACAGCTCCGCGAGAATCGTTTTCGCGGCTTCCTCGAGTGCGACCGTTCGGCCGAGGATCTCGCTGATAGTATAGAGGAGGCTTATCTCTTCATAGCGCCCAGCCAGCTCGGCGGCGGTGTTCTCCATCTCCAACCCGGTGCGCATCATCTGGTTGACAACCGGGAGGAGTAGTGCGGCGTTCCGCTCCAGGGGGCGGCTGTCGCCCTCGCACGGTCCCATCGTCATCCACGCGCGCTTGAGTCCGGAAAGCCGCATGGTGATGACTTGTCCGTCGTTCGTCAGGAGCGCCCCCTGCTCAACCTCCGGTAGCGCGTCCGGGCTGAGTACGTGCCCCGCCGACACCGCGTTCACGAGCGCAGGTGGAGTCTTGTCGTCCGCCACCCAGACAGCGACCGGGCACTGCGTCGCTTCCTGGAACGCGGCGAGTACCGCGCGGAGATCTTTCATCCACGTTGCACCGTCAGGCGCACGGTGTTTCCCCCGTTGGCGAACTGCTCCACGCGACTGACCAGGCACTGCATCAGGTAGAGCCCGCGCCCGTCTTCGCGCATGACGTTTTCGGCAGTGGTGCAGTTGCGCGTGCTCGACGGGAGATCGAATCCCGAGCCTTCGTCGGTGACGTCGACGACGAGCATGTCGCCGGCCTTGTTGACGGAGGCACGCACTCGTACGTGCTTGGAAGCGTCCTCGCAGTTGCCCTTGAGAATGGCGTTGGCGAGCGCTTCAGTCAGAGCGACGGGCACGTTGAGCGAGCACTTCTCGGGCTCAATCTTGAGCTGGCGGCACTCCTTCTGGACCAGCTCCACGACCCGTTCGATCTCGTGCACGTCGCTCGGGATCTGGAGGTCCAGCGCGACGCGCATCTTTGCCATCAGAAGCTCTCTAGCGCCCGCTCCCGACTATCCGATATTTGGAAGAGCGTATCGAGCTTGGTCAGCTCGAACAGCGTCTTGAGATCGTCGTTGAGGTTGGCAAGCCGGAGCTCACCCCCCTGCTCGCGGATCTTCTTGGACAGCGATACCAAAACGCCGAGGCCGGAGCTGTCGATGTAGCCGGTCTGGGTGAAGTCGATGAGAAAGCGCTTCTCCCCCTTCTCGAGCTCGTCGAGCACCTTCTGCTTCAACTCCTGCCGGTTGCCGACGATGAGTTGGCCCTCGACATCGACGACGACGATCTCGCCCTGCTTGCGAATGGTGAAGCTCATGGAATGAAAGTCTCCGACAAGACGATGATTGGTGATCAGGGATCAGTAATCAGTGATCAGTGATCAGTTAACTGCACTCCCTTCGGCGGTTCTTGCCTCTGATCACTGATCACCGACCACTGATCACTTTCAAAGCCGCTACCGCCGCAACATTAATAATGTCCTGTGGTTGCGCTCCGCGGGAGAGATCGGCGACCGGTTTTGCCAGCCCCTGCAGAATCGGACCGATCGCCTGAGCGCCCGCGAGTCGCTCGACCAGCTTGTAAGCTATGTTGCCAGCATCGAGTGATGGGAAGACCAACACATTCGCCGCTCCCCCGATGATGCTTCCGGGGGCCTTCCGGTTCGCTACGTCGAGCACCAGCGCAGCATCGGCTTGCAATTCCCCGTCCACGAGCAGAGACGGCTCCCGCTTGCGGATCAGGCTCACCGCCTCTACGACCGTGCGAACCGAGTCGGACGTGGCGCTGCCGTGGCTACTGAAGGAAAGCAGCGCGACCCTCGGCTCGTCCCCAACTATCAGGGCCCTGTCCCGCGCCGCGCAGATGGCGATTTCTGCGAGCTGAGCGGCCGTGGGGTGCGGAACAACGGCGCAGTCGGTAAACGTGAGTACATCGGTTCCCGCGCCCCACGGCTGGCTGCGGACCATGTAGAAGGCGCTCGAGATCGTCGTGATGCCGGGCGCCTTTCCTATGAGCGAGATCGCTGCCCTGAGCACGTCGGCCGTGGAATACACAGCCCCCGCGACACACGCATCCGCCTTCCCGTCCCGAACCATCTCGACCGCATGCTGCAACGACGGTCCACGTGCGCTTACGACCTCTACGCCGA
>JAYUWU010000027.1:0-5689 GCA_043753365.1 Gemmatimonadaceae bacterium
CGACTCGATGATGGGCCGGCGCGCTGGGACAGCCGGCGACATAAAGGGCACGAGTTACATCGAGCGTGAGGTTCGCCGGATGGGGCTGGTTCCCGCCGGGGACAACGGAACGTTCTTCCAGGCGGTTCCGCTCTATAACCGCTCACTCGATTTCGGGTCGAAGCTTTCCGCTGACGACACACCTTTGACAGCTGGCGATGATTACTTCCCGATTGCTCCTGAGGGGACAGGCAGGTCATTAAATGGCGTGCAGGTGATCTACGTCGGCAACACGGCAGATACGACGACTCTTGCGCCAAGGTCTGCGACAGCGGGCAAAGCGGTGATGTTCTCCGGGCCAACTGGCCCCGCATCGCGGCGCTATCCCAATGCGGTTGCATACCTGATCATCCGTCCCGATCAGACACTCGGGCAGCTCAGAGCTTTCATACAGGGAACCAGCCAGCACCTTCGCAGTCCTGCGGATTCCACTCCCGTTGCAATGTCGATCGTAATACCGGCATCGAAGGCTTCGAAGCTGCTAGGCATTCCGCTCGAAAACGCGCGTCCGGGAACCGTTGGACGCACGTTCCGGGGCGCGATAAACTACAAGGCCGAGGACATGCCCGGCCGCAACGTCGTTGCGATTCTTCCGGGAAGTGATGCAAAGCTGAAGAACCAGTACGTAGCGATCGGCTCGCACAGCGATCACGAGGGAATCCGCCGGCAGGGTCCGCTCGATCACGACTCGCTCCGCGCTTACAACAAGGAAGCGGCGCGGATCTACATCGCTCGCACGGGCGAGCTTCCGGGATTCCCGGGAAGCGGATTGACTCCGGCGGAGCGTGCGACCATCAAGCTGAATCTCGACAGCATTCGCTCGATTCGTCCAGCGCGACCCGACTCGATTTACAACGGCGCTGACGACGATGGATCGGGTTCGGTCGGAATGCTCGAGGTTGCCGAGAAGTTTGCTGGCGCGCGCGTCAAGCCGAAGCGGTCGCTGCTGTTCGTGTGGCACACGGCGGAAGAGTCGGGGCTGTTCGGCTCCCACCATTTCACCGACTATCCCACGGTTCCGCGCGATTCGATCGTTGCGCAGATCAACATCGACATGATGGGTCGCGGTCAGGCGACGGATGCTCCAGGTGGAGGGCCAAATTACCTGCAGCTGCTTGGCTCGCGCCGGCTGTCGACGGAGTACGGTGATCTCATCGAGGAAGTGAACAAGCTGCCGTCAAACAGCTTCAAGTTCGACTACAGTTTCGACGCCAACGGTCATCCGCAGCAGTACTACTGCCGCAGCGATCACTACGAGTACGCGCGCTGGGGTATACCTATCGTTTTCATGGGAACGGGCGGGCACACGGACTATCATCAGGTCACTGATGAGCCGCAGTACATCAACTATCCGCACCTGGCGAAGATCGCTTCGTTCGTAGCCGACGTCGCTGAGAAAGTCGCGAATCGCGATCAGCGTCTTGTTGTCGACAAGCCGAGACCCGATCCCAAGGGGCAGTGCGTGCAGTAGTCTTCGAACTCGCGTCGCACCCAATTTGGAGTTTCTTTCAACTCTACCAACCTCGCGGAGACCCGAATGAGTGCCACGCAGCTCGATCGTCGATCGTTCATGACCTATTTCGCCGGCGTCGGCCTGGGATCGACTCTGCTGCCGGGAGTCTTGTGGGCGGCGGTCTCGACTGGGGCAGAGATCAACGCTGCAACGATCGCTGCTGCTGAGGAGCTCGCCGGCCTCACGTTCGATGAGGCGGAGCGGGCGATGATGGTCGAAGGGCTCAAGACCAATCAGTCGCGGATAGCGGCGCTGCACAAAGTCGACATTCCGAACTCACTCTCGCCTGCGCTCAAGTTCGATCCGATGCCGCCGGGCAGGACTCCTCCGCGTGAAGCGAAACGGCAGATGGTAAGGTCGCGCGCGACGGTCCGTACCAGGCCAGCCGATCCTGATGAGCTCGCATTCCTCCCTGTGACCGAGCTGTCTGAACTTGTCAGACGGCGCCAGGTGACATCGATGCAGTTGACCGAGCTCTATCTCGGGCGTCTCAAAAGATTCGACCCTGTCCTGCACTGCGTGATCACGCTCACCGAGGAACGTGCGCTCGCCCAGGCGCGTGCTGCCGACCTCGAGATCGCGCGCGGGAAATATCGTGGACCTCTGCACGGCATCCCCTGGGGGGCGAAGGACCTGCTCGCCGTGAAGGGCTACAAGACGACGTGGGGAGCAGGGCCATATCGCGACCAGGTTATCGATGAAGATGCAACCGTAGTGCAGAGACTCGACGCGGCGGGTGCCGTCCTCGTTGCGAAGCTCACCCTGGGCGAGCTCGCTCAGGGTGACAACTGGTTCGGCGGCCGCACGCGAAACCCATGGAAGGTTGACGCCGGATCGAGCGGATCATCAGCAGGGCCGGCGTCGGCTACCGCGGCAGGGCTTGTTGGATTTTCGATTGGCAGCGAGACCCTTGGCTCGATTTCATCGCCTTCTACGGTATGCGGAAACACCGGACTTCGTCCGACTTACGGAAGAGTTCCGAAGTCAGGCGCGATGGCTCTCTCCTGGAGCATGGACAAGCTCGGCCCGATGTGCCGGAGTGTCGAAGATTGCGCGCTGGTGCTCGACGCGATTCATGGCCCTGATGGCAAGGACAACAGCGCGATCGCCGCAAGCTTCAATTGGGACGCATCGCTCTCCCCATCGCGACTGAGAATCGGGTATATCAAGTCAGCGTTCGATCTGCCTGTCATCGACCCGAAAGACGACAAGCGTACGCTCCACTTCACGAAGCCGTTCGACGACGCAGCACTGGACGTATTAAGAGGGCTTGGGGTTAATCTCATCCCCGTCGAGCTGCCTGACATTCCCTATGACGCGATGCGCTTCATCCTTACTGCTGAGGCTGCTGCCGCTTTCGACGATCTGACCAGATCCAACCGCGACAAGGAGCTCGTTCAGCAGACCCGTAACGACTGGGCGAACACGTTTCGAACGGCGCGATTCGTTCCTGCGGTCGAGTACATCAACGCGAACAGGCTGAGGTCTCGCGCGATCGCCGAGTGGGATCAGCTCATGAGCAAGGTCGATGTCATTGTAACGCCGACTAGCGCGGCCAATCTCTCGCAGCTCGTCGCGACAAACCTTACGGGTCATCCCGCGGTCATCCTCCCCAATGGATTCCGCGCTGACGGAACTCCGGTCTCGCTCACTTTCCTGGGCGGGCTCTTCGAGGAGGCAAAACTTCTTGCGGTTGCGAACGCCTACCAGCGCGCGACGGGATTCCATCGTGTTCGTCCTGCAGTGCCGCCGGCGCCGATGAAGACGTGATCGGAGAGCCAGTCACGCTCGAAGGTGCGCGAATTCGACTCGAGCCGATGACGAGCGCGCATCTTGATGCGCTGGTGGAGGCTGGAAAGTTCGAGGAGCTGTGGAGGTGGACGGCCACGACGGCGTACACGGCCGAATCGATGGGCGAGTATGTGAGTGCCGCGCTGGCGGACTTTGCGGCCGGCGTGGCCCTTCCATTTATAACTGTCGACAAGGAGTCGGGCGCAGTCATCGGCAGCACGCGTTTTGGAAACATCGACCGTGCGAACCGGAAGGTCGAGATCGGCTGGACGTGGATCACTCCGGCGTTTCAGCGGACGCATGTCAACTCCGAGGCGAAATATCTGATGCTGCGGCACGCGTTCGAGGAGTGGGGCTGTGTGCGTGTAGAGCTCAAGACCGATGCGCTCAACGAGAAGTCGCGAAATGCGATGTTGCGGATCGGCGCGAAAGAAGAGGGCGTGCTTCGGCAGCATATGGTGACGCATTCGGGGCGACTGCGTGACACTGTTTACTTCAGCATCCTCGATTCTGAGTGGCCTGGGGTCCGGGCGAGACTCGAGGGCTTAAATTCGAGGCAGTAAACATCTGGCGCTTCGCTTACATTGTCGCTACAGTTCTTCAGTCGCCAGATGGTGGCGCCAAGCTGGACATCTACCGAATGCAGGTCTGCCTCGCCGGACGCGCTTGCGCGAAACCCCGGCGTGCTGGATACGAACTCAGCGAATGCTGGTCGTAGTTGATTCATCAAGGAGGTAGGTAGATGTCCCGTTTCATGTCAGCGGGCCTTGCGGCACTTGCCGCGGCTTCGCTCGTAGCGTGCTCTGAGGCTCCGGTCTCCCCGCTGGATGGTCCGAACGCTCCCGATGGACTCAGTCTCGCGATGAACGCGGAGGCCGAAGAGCAGGTCGTTGCCGGGGAAGTCGTCGTGAAGCTTCGTGATGGCGTCGATGTGGCCGATGTCGGCCGCACTCATCGACTTGGACTCTCCGAGCGAGGCTACAAGAATGCGTTCGTAGTTCTCCGCGGAGCCGCAGGCGCGGAACAAGCAAATGCCAGGGCACTCAAGGCTGATGCGCGCGTCGAGTGGGCAGAGCCGAACTACCTTCGACAGCCGACTGTGATCGACCCGAAGCTGTGGGCATTCTACAATCCGGGCGGACTCAACATGCTTTACACGAGGGGCAAGACTTCCGGACAGCCGATCAACGCCAGTTACGCGTCCCTTTCTGATGCCGATGAAGACAACATCGAGGGTTATGCCGCCGGCGGTGCAGCGGTAGTTATCGGAAGCATCGACACTGGGGTCGACATGGATCATCCGGAGCTCGCCGGCCGCACTATTGCGGGTCGCGACTGGATCAATAATGACAACGATCCGGACGATGACAACGGACACGGAACACATACCAGCGGAACAATGGCTGGCAACACGGTTGGTGTTGCGGGAGTAGCTGGCGCTGCGTCGAACGTTCTTGTTTACGTCCAGAAGGTCTGTGGAAGACGTGGTTGTCCCAGCGCGGCAATCGCAAGCGCAATTCGCGCTGCTGCCGATTATCCGGGACTCGTCGCGATGAACCTCAGCCTCGGCGGGGGTTCGCTATCGACGGCGGAACAGACTGCCATCACGTACGCAACGGGCCTTAACGTTCTTGTCATCGCGTCGAGTGGCAACAGCGGTGCGTCAACTGTCGCATGTCCAGCATGTGATCCGCGCGCGATATCGGTTGGATCGTCGAACTGGCGTGATGCTCGAGCGAGCTATTCGCAGTACGGCGAGGGGATCGACATTACCGCACCGGGCGGCGAATGCTACTCGAACACGACGCCCGATGGTTGCATCTACAGCTCATACCTCGCAGGTGGATATACCTGGATGCAGGGAACGTCGATGGCCGCGCCGCAGGTTACCGGTACTGCCGGAATCGTCGCGTCGAAGACAGGATTCCGAGGCGCAGCGCTTCGTGCGCGACTCGAGTCAACTGCTGACGATCTTGGCGATGGTGGTTACGATACGGTCTTCGGAAATGGTCGTGTGAATAGCTACCGCGCGGTAACCAACAGCAGCTTGGGAGCTGGATTCTAGAACCTAGCTTTCAGCCGCTGGCTGTTCGCTGTTCGCTGTTCGCTATTCGCTGTTAGCATTTGAAAGAAGGGCTCCTCCATTTTCAGGCATTGCCTTGGAGGGGCCCTTCTTTTTCCCTTTTCACACTAGAGTTTCAACGCCATGACCACGACCAAAGCAGCAACCCACTACCGCTGGGATGCGATGCCGAAAGAACGCGTCTCGGACATGCTCGACCGGCGACTTATTACCGGTGACCGCATGATGCTCGCGCACGTGTACCTCAAGAAAGGCTGCATCGT
>JAYUWU010000028.1:0-16141 GCA_043753365.1 Gemmatimonadaceae bacterium
AGAACACTGGACTTGACCCGTTTTGGTGGACACCTACATAACCCTTATGGGAGGTGTTCATGGGTGCGAGAAGACGACACTCGGCGCAGTTTAAGCTCCAAGCCGTGAGATTGATGCGAGAGCGCTTGGCTGAGGGAGCGACGCTTCAGCGGGTAGCCGAAGAGTTGGATCTAAAACCGGACATGTTGAGGTATTGGCGTCAGATTATCGACTCTGCACCAGCCGGTATGCCAGCCGATCAGATCTTCCCCGGCGCGGGTCACGACCGATCCTACCTGGTTCAGCCAGGTGTAACAGAGCCAGATGGGCCCGAGAGTCCTGAGGCAGAGCTGACAAGGTTGAGGCGAGAGAATGAGCGTCTCAGGCAAGAGCGGGATTTCTTAAAAAAAGCGGCGGCGTTCTTCGCGAAGGAGTCGCACTGAAGTACGCCTTTATCGCCCGCCACCAGGGCGAGTTGCCGGTGCGACTCATGTGTCAGTGGCTGGATGTATCGGCTTCCGGGTTTTATGCCTCGCTCAATCGACAGCCGAGCAAGAGACTTATTTCGAATCAGCGGCTCAAGGTCGAGATTCGAGCGGCTCACGCGTTGAGTCGTCGCCGTTACGGTGCACCATCTGTGCATGCCGAGCTCCGGACTCAGGGAGTTCGCTGCCAACTCAGCGTTGAACCGTGCGTGGGTGGCTGATATCACGTACTTGCCGACCCGGGAGGGATGGCTCTACCTGGCGATCGTGATGGATCTCGCATCGCGTCGAATCGTCGGATGGCATGCGGGCCCGGGACTTAGTGAGGATCTGACCCTACGTGCCCTGACAATGGCGCTCAACCGTCGGGGGCCGATGCGGGGCGAGCTGCTGCATCACTCCGACCGTGGAGTCCAGTACGCGTCCGGCACTTATCAGTCGATGCTTGCTGCGAATGGGATCAAGTGCAGCATGAGCCGACGTGGCGACTGCTGGGACAACGCGGTCGCGGAGAGCTTCTTCGCAACGCTAAAGACCGAACTCGTCGCGGATGCGAAATGGCAATCCCGATCAGCGGCACATCGAGAACTATTCGAATACATCGAGGAGTGGTACAATCAGAAAAGGCGTCACTCAACGCTTGGGTACCGAACCCCAGCCGAGTACGAGATCGACATACTGGGGATCAAGAAAACAGCGTAGTCCCTGTGTCCGCCAAACCGGGGTAAGTCCACACTCAAGTAACTCGGCAGTTCTCACCGCACTCCCCTTTTTTTTGGCTCATCACGGAATATCGGGAGCCATCCGCGGGAACTGCGAACGACTTTAGCGCGAAGGACACGAAGGGGGCGCGAAGCAGCGCGAAGGCAGGATAGATCTTTGAGCCCCACTATCGCTGTCGCGAAATTCAGTGGTTGGCTTTTCTGGGTTTCAAGCAAAAACAAACCAGGAGCGCCACTAACTAACCGGAGACCTGCTCCGGGCTCCCTTCGCGTAGCTTCGCGCACCCTTGGCGCTCTTCGCGATAAAAGCTCTTCTGTAGTTCGCATCATATCCCTGCCATTCCCGGAATTACCGGATGAACCTTTTGTTTTTTCCGCTTTTCTCTAGCCCCTCGAACGAGTCCGCCCCTGCGTGAACCGATCGACAAGATCCACAGTTCTCAGTCGCGACAGCGAAGCAGGCCGGGTGCCAAGCACGCGCTGCGCCGTAACTGCCAGGTGGGATGACGATGCGAAACCGAGAATCCTGGCGATGTCGCGAACATCGAGCCCCGGATTCTTTGCAAGCTCGGCCGCCCCGATCATTCGCACGAGATCGATCACACGCTTGAGATTCGGCGCACCCGGCGTCGAGAAATGCCGGCTCAGGTGTTCGCGGCTGACGCCCGCTTCCTTCGCCAGAAACGCAGTTCGAACCGGGCGTCCGGCTGAAGTCAGAATCGCGCGCCACGTTGACAGCTGCATCTCTGTCCTCAGACCGAGGCCCGGCGGCGGATCGGAGAGAGCCGCTGCAAAACGCGAGGTGAAAGTCCGCGGCCCGACAAGATCACGCGCCGCTGCGTCGTCGATTCCGTCCGCAAGGATGTCACAGAACTCGAGCGCCGCGCAGCGTGCGACTGCCGGTGCATCGGTTGAGCGCAAGGGTGTAATCCCGAAGAACGGCGCTGTCGGATACTCATGCGCGAGCGCTGCGATCTTCCACGTATCGTCAGCGCCCGATGCAGCGGCCTGCCCAGCCAGCGCCCCGGATGCTTCTCCGCCCGCGCTGGTGGCTGCCGCAGGCGATCCGATGTCCACGAGTACGGCATCGATCAGCGTGCGCCTCAATGTCGCGCGGAACTCGGCGATATCGCGTACTGCTACGATCTTCCACTTTCTTTTCGGAAACGCGGCACGCACGAACGTCCGAGCTCGCTCACGCGGCGTGTACGCGAGGAGCGTCGGAAGCTCGACGGTTTCGGCGACGGGCTCCTTAGACACCGGCCTCTACCAATTCGAGATCGGCGCGACCCTCGATGAACTGCCTCACGATCGGGTCGGAGGTGTGTTGAATCTCCTCGACCGTTCCAACCTGTCGAATGCTTCCCTCATACAGCATCGCGATCCGCGATCCAACTCTGTATGCGCTTCGCATGTCATGGGTTATGACGATGCTCGTCACGCCGAGTTTCTCGCGCATGCGAACCATCAGCTCGTCAATGACGGCGCTCGTGACGGGGTCGAGACCGGTGGTCGGCTCATCGTAAAGGATGTACTTCGGCCGCCGGGCGATCGCGCGCGCGATTCCGACTCGCTTCCGCATGCCGCCTGAGAGCTCAGCCGGCATTTTCGTCTCGACGTTGGGAAGATCCACGAGCTCGAGCGCTTCCGTCACGCGCGCCAGGATTTCCGGCTCGCTCAATTTGCCTTCTTTTCGCAGCCCCATCGCTACGTTCTCGCCGATCGTCATCGAGTCGAACAGCGCGGCGAACTGGAAGACGTAACCGATTTTTGCGCGAAGCGCGTAGAGCTCCGGGCGCGAGAGAGTGGGGACCTCGAGCCCGTCGACCCACACCGTTCCCTGATCTGGCTCGAGCAAGCCGACGATGTGCTTGATCGCGACAGATTTACCGGTGCCGGAATAACCGATGATAACGACCGTTTCGCCCTCGTTTACCTCGAGCGTAAATCCCGTGAGGACTTCCTTCGTTCCGAACGCTTTGTGGACGTCGATCAGGCGGATCATTGGCGGTCGGATTTCCGGAGCGGGGTTGAACGGGAGCGATGCTCACAAACTAGCTCCTGAATCGGGAGATTGCCTATGGGAAACCGATGAACAGGTGCGTGATCGGAGGCAGGCTGCGAGATTTCGATCTCGTCGGCCGATTTACCCGGCATTCCGTTCGATACAGTCAGTCGCTGAAGAGCCTGACCCGCT
Source organism: Gemmatimonadaceae bacterium (assembly GCA_043753365.1). Classification (GTDB taxonomy): domain Bacteria; phylum Gemmatimonadota; class Gemmatimonadetes; order Gemmatimonadales; family Gemmatimonadaceae; genus UBA4720. Next base: position 3,384 of record JAYUWU010000028.1, read on the forward strand.
GGAGCATCAAATGAGAGTTGGAAGTTTTCTCCTTCCCCTGGGCGTGCTCGGCCTCGTATCGTGCGCCGATCTGAGCCCGGGACCGCAGGATACCGGCGCGAACATGAACCGATATGTCGCAATGGGAACGAGTGTAAGCATGGGCGTGGCCAGCGACGGTGTGACTGCCGCAAGCCAGCAGACTTCGTGGCCGGCCCTGCTCGCGGCCGATGTCGGGGCGGAATTCGGGCTTCCCCTGATCGATGCGCCAGGATGCACGCCGCCGCTTGTCGCGCCACTTCAGGGACTGCGCCGCGCTGACAATTCGCTGATTACTGAGGTGACTACGTGCAGCGCCAATGTCGCAGGATTCAACCTTCCCGAGCAGAACGTTGCGATCACTGGAGCGACCGCGCAGAACGCCGTCGGGACTACGCCGGCTGGCTCCAGCCGACCGATCTACTCGAGAGTCCTTCGCGACGGGCAGACACAGGTGAGCGCGATGCGATCGATGTCACCGACCTTTGTGTCCGTGGAATTCGGTGCCTCCGACCTGCTCCCTGCATTGAACGGCCTTGCGACTGATGCGACATCGCTCGGCGGGTTTGCGTCGAGTTATTCATCGATCATCACGAGCTTAGGGCAGACAACCGCGCAGGCCATTCTGGTACTTCTTCCGACCGACGTGCGCGATTTTCCGGGACTTCGCACCGCGGCTGAGATCGGGTTGCAGCGTGCAGCGTTTGCGACACGCAACGTATCAGTGAATGCGAACTGTGATGCCAGCCCGAACCATGTCTCGCTTCAGTATCGTATCGTTCCGGTGCTCGCGACGGGTGCGGCGAGAGCCGCTGCCGGACAGGGTCCCGCCGACCTCAGCTGCGCTGACGTTGCTGGAGGTCGTGATGGAATTCTGTCACCGGCCGAGGTAACTACGCTGAATGCGCTGGCGGTCCAGATGAATGCTCACATTACGGGGCGCGCGACGGCTGGCGGATTCGCGACGTTTTCGCTGGGTGCGTTGTACGACACCGTGAAGGACGGGATTGCTTTCGATCTGAATTCTGTTCTTACGTCGCCGACTCCGTTCGGTCCGCTGATAAGCCTCGACGGAGTTCACCCGACCGCAGCCGGTCAGGCGGTGCTTGCATCGGCGGCGAAAGCGGCGATCATCCAGACTTACGGCAACATCTCTCCCTGACAAAAAAACCCGGCGTTTGCCGGGTTTTTTGCTGGATGGAAACTGTCGGGCGTGTCAGGCGGCAAAGCTGCCGAGTGCGCGACCGACGTCGCCTTCGCGAAGGCGCTTGAGGGCGCGGTCGCGGAGCTGACGAACGCGCTCGCGTGTGACACCCAGCATCGATCCGATTTCCTCGAGCGTGTGCTCGCGTCCTGCTTCGAGTCCGAAGTAGAGGCGCAGAACCTTTGCGTCGCGGGGAGGCAGCGTGGACAACGCCGACTCTATTTCATCGTTGAGGAAGCGGTTCATTGCTTCCTCTTCGGTGTCGGGCATTTCGTCGGCGACGAAGCGCTCGATGAGTGAGCGGTCACCTTCGGGGTCCATCGGAGCGTCGAGTCTGACGTCGCCGGTATTGAGGGCGGCGAGCGACTGGACAACGTCGACCGAGAGACCTGTCAGTTGCGACAGCTCTTCGGGGGTTGGCTCCCGGCGCATTTTCTGGCGAAGGATTTCGCTCGCCTTGATGATGCGTGAGAGGTCGGCAGTGCGGTTGAGCGGAACGCGGACGGTTCTTCCCTGCCGCGCGAGCGACGAGAGGATTGCCTGGCGGATCCACCACACGGCGTAGGAGATGAATTTGACGCCCTGGTCGGGGTCGAATTTGCGGGCAGCGGTCAGGAGACCAACGTTGCCTTCACCGATCAGGTCGATGAGGGGCAGTCCGCGGTTCTGATATTTTTTTGCGACGGATATGACGAAACGCAGGTTGCGCTTTACGAGCTCCTGGAGCGCATCCTGGTCACCAGCACGGATTTTCCGGGCAACCTCGATTTCTTCGTTCCCTTTGAGGAGCGGGTAAGTGCTCACTTCGTAGAGATACTGGTCGAGGATGTCGCGCTCTGGTTCACTGGGCGCGATTCCGGTCGCGGCCGCCTTTCGGCGGCGCTTTACTTCAGCCATTGGTGGACACCTCAGGTCCTATCAGCAGAGATTCTTTATTTATTCGAACGCGGCAAAGCCGAGTGCGTCGATGACGAAATTCTTCGAGTGGGCGCTGCAAATTACCGGCCGTGGCGCTAATTGCTAGGGGTGTTGGTTGACTTCCATTCTACCCTCGGATATCGTTCCTAGTTCCTTACAAGAGGGCGCAGAGCGGCTTCGCCGGGGCGGAGGGCACAGGGAAAAACACACAGAGAGCGTAGAGAAACCCACAGAGGCCGCTACCTGCTGAAAGAAAAAGCCATGTGGCCTGGAATCTCGTTTATTATGCTTGAACCTGGGCAATCGTTCCTTCTCAGGCGCAATGTTTTAAATGCAGGCGTTTTTTGTTGCCGGGGGTGTAGCTCAGTTGGGAGAGCGCTTGAATGGCATTCAAGAGGTCAGGGGTTCGATTCCCCTCACCTCCATACCGGTAGAAGATCCGATTAGATTGTTTGCACGTGTGACGCGGGTGGTGCACATCGGCTGATTCGCTGCTGTTCGGGCGGTCGGCCGGTTTTGCGAAAGAGACAGGCGATTTGTGCGGGAATAGCTCAGTTGGTAGAGCACAACCTTGCCAAGGTTGGGGTCGCGGGTTCGAGTCCCGTTTCCCGCTCTCTGTGACGGTGGTGGAAAGTGGCCGCCGTGGTTGTGATTGGGCGGTTAGCTCAGTTGGTTAGAGCGCCACGTTGACATCGTGGAGGTCACAAGTTCGAGTCTTGTACCGCCCATTATAAGACAGTCCGCAGTCCGCAATTTTATCAAGCGCCCGTAGCTCAATTGGATAGAGCATCTGACTACGGATCAGAAGGTTAGGGGTTCGAGTCCCTTCGGGCGCGTGAAGTAACTCATTGACTCTGTGCGGCTTACGCTGCGCGGAGTTTTTTTCGTTGCTGAGGCCGGTACTTCTACCGTTCATCACGACACGCGGCCATCCACCCTGAATCGTGCGGAGCTTCATATTGCCAGGCTCGATTCTCGACGTGATTGTCACCGTTCCGCCGCGCCGTGCGATCGATCGAAGCACTCCGCGCAGTGATCCAGCCGCGGCGAGCACACCGCCATAGGCGAGAGGCAGAACACCACGTCCGTTGCGTTGCCGGTAACGCATAACATCATCCTGCCATCGCGCTCGGAAACAAGTCTGATGGGAACGAGCGTCGCATGCCGAGCGGACATGTCGGGTGGCGTTATCGCCCTCATGAAGATCCAGCCGATTGACTCTTGCCAAACGCGGATCCTGCATACAGAATCGCAATGATTGTCTGACTCGCCAAAAACGTTGCAAGTTCGGCCCCTTCCCCAACCCGGAGAGACGATGTATCCAGCTCGGTTGGCTTTCGTTGCAAGACTGATTGTATTCGCGAGTGTGCTTCCTTCCATGGCACTCTCTCAAGCCACGCAGACTGGCACCATCCGCGGCAGGGTTACCGCTCCAGGGGGCGCACCGCTGCCCAACGTGCAAGTCTCCATCGCTGGCACGCGCCTGGGAGCTGTCACGGCCCGTGACGGCGGATATGTGATAGCCCGGGCGCCAATGGGTCCGCAAACGGTCCGCTTTCGATTGATTGCCTTTGCCCCGGCGTCAAAGCCGGTCACAGTCAAGGACGGAGGCGACGTCACGATCGATGCCGAGCTCACGGCGGCCGTCGTTGCACTCGATGAAATCGTGGTGACCGGAACCGCCGGGTCGGCGCGCCGGCGCGAGGTTGGCAACTCCATCGGCTCAGTAAACGTCGCGGCTAATCCACAACCGCAGACAGATTTTGGTTCACTGCTCGCTGGCAAGATTTCTGGAGTACAGGTGTCCGGCGGATCGGGAAACGCCGGCGCCGGTAAAGCGATCCGGCTTCGCGGCAATACCAGCGTCGCACTTTCGAATCAACCGTTGTTCTACATCGATGGCGTTCGCGTGCGCAGCGATGAGTATCCGAAGAACGTTGCGGAGACAGGGTCGGACCTCCGGAGTGGGAATATCAATTCGAGTCCACTTAATGACATCAACCCAGACGACATCGAACGCATTGAGGTTGTGAAGGGGGCAGCCGCGGCGACGCTGTACGGCACTGACGCCGCCGCTGGTGTGATCCAGATTTTCACCAAGCGCGGCTCCCAGGGTACGCCCGCGTGGAAGCTCAATCTTTCGTCGGGTGTCAACACGCTGCAGAAGTTCGGCACCAACGACGCTCCGCTGCTGTTCATGGATCCGTACCTGCGGAACGGACGATCTTACGGCGCGCAGGCCAGCGTCTCGGGCGGCACGAACAACAACGTGCGCTACTTCTTCTCAGCTGGTAACGAAGCAACACAAGGCGTGTTGCCTAACGACAATGATCGTAAGTACAACGTGCGCGCCAATTTCGATTTCACGCCCGCAAGGAATGTGCTGCTAAGCTGGAATTCGTCGTATACCAATGATCACCTCGACAACACGCCCGCTGGAAACAATGCGCACGGACTGACTCTCAACGCATTCCGGCGCGATCGCAACTACTACGGCAGCGCCAATCCGGACACCATCCGTCAGGTGTTGGCATACCAGCTTGCCACCAAGATCGACCGCGCCATTCTTGGTTTGACGACGACGTGGACGCCGCTCGCGGCGTTCTCCAGTCGAGCGACGGTTGGCCTGGACAGGGCGAACGTCGAAAATCGGAATCTGCGTCCCAACGGCTTCGCGGGCGCGCCGCAAGGCATCATAAATGATCAACGTTGGGGTAATCGCACGTTGTCCATCGACTGGGTCAACAGCCTGACCCACGCCTTTCGCAATCGCGGCGTCAACACCACGCTGTCGTTCGGAACGCAGTACGTGTCGTCCGAAGTGGCCGACAATTCGAGCTACTCCGAAGGCCTCCCACCCTCCGGTCAGCCGACAGTATCCAGTGGGTCCAAAAAGAACGCCTTCGAGAATAGTCAGACAGTGATTACTGGAGGCGGCTTCGTGCAGGGACTCGTGGGTCTCAACGATCGTTACTTCGTCACCGCGGGCCTGCGCATCGATGGTAACAGCGCGTTCGGCAAGAACTTCGGACTGCAGCAGTATCCCAAGGTGAGTGCATCGTGGGTGACGAGCGATGAGAAATGGTGGCCGTCGACGTTCGGCACCACGCTCAAGCTTCGCGCCGCGATCGGCCAGGCCGGTCGTGCACCAGGCGCTTTCGATGCAGTGCAAACCTGGAGTCCGGTGGGCTGGGGCGGTCAGCCAGCGTTTCGGCCACTCAATCTCGGCAGCCCCGATCTTGGTCCTGAGCGCACGACCGAGCGCGAGCTCGGATTCGATATGACCGCGTTCGACAATCGCATGACGATGGACTTCACCGCCTTCAACGCGAAGACCACGGATGCGTTGTTCCCCGTGACATCCATTCCGTCCCTGGGCTTTCTCAACAGTCAACTCACCAACGTCGGCACGCTGAAGAAGAGCGGGATCGAACTGACGGTGGGCGGCAGTTTACTGGACAAAGCGCTGCTCGGCATCAACGCGTCGGTCTCACTGACGACCAACAAGTCCAGGGTGGTGAGCCTCGGTGATGCACCGGCGTTCCAGATCGGCGCCGGCAACGCATTCGCCTGGGTGATACAAGGGCAGCAGGTTCCGATGATCCGTGGTCGCAAGGTCGTGAATCCGAATGCGCTGCACACGGCCGGAGCACCGCTGGAAGTGATCGAGAACTACAATTTCGGTCCAAGCCAGCCGACGCGCATTGTCGCCGGCAACCTCTCCGTGCGCACGTGGCGCAAAATCAGCGTGTCGGTGCGCGGCGAATACCAGGGCGGCGCATACATCAGCGAAAATTCCTCGTTCCAGGCGCTATCGCGTTCGGTGCTGTGGCCCACGTGCTTTGGCGCGTACGACAATATCAAGGCGGGATTACCGATTACCAACTTTGAAACGGCCACCTGCATTCAGAAAAACATAAAATCGGACATGCTTATTTTCCCTGCCGACTTCTTCAAGCTGCGTGACCTCACGGTGTCCGTGCCACTTGGCAAGCTGATTCCGCAGACCAGCAGCACAATGCTCGTGCTGACGGCGCAGAATTTCTATCGACGGAATTACGGTATGCCGATGTTCGATCCCGAGCAATCCGGCAACGATGGCTTCAACGTCGCTGCCCGCTACATCTCGGAACATATCCCGGCACCCGCCGTGTTCATTTCGTCTCTCCGCATCTCTTTCTGAGGAGCACACTCATGACCAAGCGAATTCTCAGCGCACTGGCCAGTGTGGTCTTCCTGGCCTCCTGCGACCTCAAGGTGACCAACCCTGGACCGGTCAACGCCGACTTTCTCGAGGCAAAAGCGGCCCTCGCCGCCATAGTGAACGGCGCGGGTCGCGACCTCGCGGAAGCTCTCAACTGGACGGCGTATACCAGTGCCGCGGAGTCGCGCGAGATCTGGCCGGCTGGTTCAACCGGCAGTTTCGGCATCAGCGTCAACGTGCAGAACGGCAAACTCACTGACGATGAAAGCGGCGATCAGTGGGAGCGCGGTCAACGCGCGCGCTGGACATCGGAGCAGGGCGCAGCGCGCATCAAGCGCGTGCTCGGCGATGCTGATTACGCCAAGAGCTTGCAGGCCGCGCAGATCCTCGTCTGGGGCGGATTCGCCAATCGACTCCTCGGCGAGAACATGTGCACCGGGGTGATCGATGGTGGCGCAGCGGAAGACAGCAAAGTGTATTTAACACGCGCCGAGGCGTTGTTCACGCAGGCAATGGCAGTGGCGTCTGCGGCCAACAACAGCACGCTCGCTCAGGCTGCGCAGGCGGGGCGCGCGTCAGTCCGTCTGGATCTCGGCAATTTCTCCGGCGCCGTCAGCGATGCCGGTACAATTGCCAACACGTTCAAGTACCAGATGACGTACTACGCGACCGAACAGGTGCTGTACAATCGCGTCTACTTCGCGAACGCCACGCAACCGTATCGCGCATACACGCAGAAGTGGACGTGGGTCGACGGCTATCGGCGCGCAACTTCGGATCCGCGCACACCGTTTGACAGCAGTAGCGCGCATCCCCAGGGCGATGGAGCCGTCGGGAACCAACCCGATGGTACGTCGGGAAAAGTGCGCTGGTATTTCCAGACCAAGTACGCCAAGCAGGATGCCGGTATGAACCTGGTGAGCGGCTGGGAGATGCGCCTGATAGAGGCCGAAGCCAAACTCGTCAGCAACGACATTGCTGGCGCCATGGCCATCATCAACGCTCGACGCAGCGCACTCAATGTGCCGTTGGTGACAGCAACGACAACTGACGCAGCATGGACCGCACTCAAGCGCGAGCGGGGCATCGAGTTGTGGCTTGAAGCTCGCCGCATGGGTGACATCCGGCGGTGGAAGGCACTGAATCGTCCAGGCAGCTATGACGTTCGCGAGGACGTCGCCACGCGTGACACCTGCTTCCCTGTTTCGTTGCAGGAGAAGCAGAGCAACCCGAACCTGCGTCCGTAGCGGTTCCTGCGTAAATAGCATGGCGAATCGCCCCGGCTGCGTGATCTACGCGGTCGGGGCCGATTTGCGTGATTGAAGCGCCGGCGTCCCGGCACTCGCGCGCTATTCCGGCGGGCCACCCCCGCCACCAGGCTTCGATGAGCCGCTTGACCCGGCGTGACGAATGGCGGCAACGATCACTACCGTGAACACCGCAACGGCAACCGCCACCAGCGTCCACGACTTCCGTTTGTTCAAGGTGCGCTCATGGATCGAGGCGACATCGGCCAACAGAATGCTAACGCGTCCGCGTCGCCACGTGAGTGATTCGCCATCAAGCGTCAGCAGTTCCTCGATCAGCACAACGGCAACGGAGTCGCCCACCAGTTCTTGAACCTCTCCAGTGAGACTTCTGGTTGGCGCGCCGAGTATCGGCTCTAGATGCTGCCGACCTTCTGTCGTGAGCTCGATCTGTACGGTGGAGCCGCTGCGCAGCCCCTCAGCAACGGCTGGCCGATACGAAAAGCAGGCGCTCTGCGCCAGCATCGATGCGGGAAGCAGTAGCGCTACCACCCGGCGAGCGTGATACCAGATGAACACGGAATCGGACGTCGATTTCCTGGCGTAGTCAGTCATGGACCTCTAGAGGAAAGCGCGAACGGGAAGACGCGCAACAGGTTGCAGCAGTCAAAACTACTTGTTGCGGCGATTACTGCCATCACCAACAATGACCAGGAGTCCACTTCCAATCGGCCTTTCGCCGGCAGCATCCGACGGACGGTTCACGATCCTGCCGTCGACAATCATCGTCGATGATCCGCCACCGTCAAAGTTCATCGCGTCGTAAGCGCCAATCCTGAGCATAACCTTCGCGAGCTCGACGAGAGTGAGTCTAACGTCTGTCGCCTTTCGTCCGTCCACAACGACGAAGTATAGCGTCGAGCTGTCCTTCGAGAACCCGACAGCGCTGCGCGGATTTCTCCCCTCGAATCTCGGAAATGTCCCCTCGATGATACTCGCATACTCGGCGGTGCTTCTGCCGTTCATCACGACACGCGGCCATCCACCCTGAATCGTGCGCAACTTCGCCTTGCCCGGCTCGATTCTCGACGTGATTGTCAACGTTCCGCCGCCCCGCCCGATCGAACGAAGCACTTCGCGCATGTATCCAGCCGCAGCGAGCACACCGCCACCCGCGAGTGGCAGAACACACCCTCGGTCGCGTTGCCGCTAACTCTAAACACCGTGCTGCAATCGCGCTCTGAAACAAGTCTGAGCGGAACGAGTGTCGCGTGCCGAGCGGACGTGTCGGGTGGCGTTATCGCCCCAATCGCCGGCGTGTAAAGGACAATCGCGTTGCTGTCGGCCCAGGCGTTGATCCCACCCAGTCTGATTGATTCCCTGCCACGAGAATGCAGAACCGACTTCACAGCGAAACGATCGATGTACGGCCGGTTTTTCCAGTCCACACCGAACTGGTAATGCACGTTGTCGAACGTTTCGTGAGGCGAGTCGGTGATCGTGATGCCCTTCACCATCTTTCCCTCCATCAGGACGTTGATCTCGCTCTCCCCATTTTTGAGGTTGAAAAAATCCGTATTTATTGCCGCCACCGCGCGACCCGGCCCTTTGTAGCGGGCATACATCGAGCTCAACGGCTCACGCGCGAACGCCGAATCCTTTGCGCGGACACCGAGCAACACGAGTCCCGGCTGCCGGAGGTTTATCTCAAGCACGTTCACTCGCCATGGGCCGTGATTGTCCACAACCCGTTTGTAGGTCACGCCCGAACAACGCCTTCCCTTCCATCCTAGTAATTCGGATTGTCGGCCTTATCGCTCAGCGGAACGCTGAAGCACGTCTTGTCACCGTAGAAGTCGGTGAAGACGGGATACTTGCCTTCGGGAACATATCCGTTCCGGCCGCCAGATACCGGCGAAGGTCGCCAAGGCTCTGTCCGGTGACGAAGAAATCACGTGCGCGCTGGTTTCTGAATTCTGCGACCAGTGGCGCGCCCGCGAGATTTACCGGAGCCTGGTTTCCCACGGCGCGCCGTGCACTCACAAAGTCCAGCATCGCCTGATTGGAGCCATTTGCTTCGACGATGATGTACTGCGCCTCGAGTGCGGTTGCGAACTTGATGTTCGTGGTGATGTCGATGATCTGTACCGAGGACGGCGTCCACCCTGAGAACATTAGCGGCCTGTTGAGTGCATTGTTCTCACGCACTGTGTTCGCCGAGTAGAGCGCGAGCTTTTCGTATCCAGCGGGGACTAGCGCGGCATGCGCCTTTGCCTTAGCCAAGTCACCCAGCTTGAGCGCCGCGCGCGCCGCGCCGACGTTTGCCATGTTGATGATGTCAGTGGCTGCCGCGATGTTTGCGGCAACGGTCGTCGATGCACGATATGCCGTCGCTGCCGCAACCGCCGTATCGAACCGCGCGATGCCCCGCGCGAACAGCTCGGCGGGCTTTAACGGAGCGCTCAGATTCACCGGCGCGTCACAGAAGCCTTCAGCCAGCAACAAGTACGCATAGCCTCCGTACGCCATCACCTTCGCCATGTTCAGGCTCGATGATGCACCGGCACCGAGCATCGTCTTCAACCGTGCCTTCCCGCTGCAAGCGGTAGCCACGCAATCCCGGGCGGGCCTGTCGTGGAAATTGTCGTGGAACTCTGCGCCGCTTTCTTGTCGCGAACGGACAGCTTTTGGCGTATCGCTTGTGTTCGGTTCGCGACGTATGAATGACAGGGGTAGGCAGATGCGTTGATCCGTGAACTGACTACGGATCAGAAGGTTAGGGGTTCGAGTCCCTTCGGGCGCGTTCTTGTAACGTGATGAGCCGCGACGATTTACGTTGACGGCTCATTTTGTTTGCTCGACAGTCTGTCCTTGCGAGTTGGCGCTGGAGTTGGCAAATGTCGGGAGCGTCCGACGCGAAAAACTCCAAGTAATAAGAGCCCGGCCCAGAGGCCTTCCTCAGTTATTGGGAAAGATGGTGGAGCCAGTAGCCCTCATGTCCCGCGGGGATCCATCCGGTCTTGTCTGCCCATGAGGGAATTTGGTGCGCCAGGACGGCAACCGCTCCGGCCTCTCTGAATAGGTGTAGCTGAGCGCCGCGGCTGAGTGAATCCTGTGCCCAGAATGCCGCTGCCTCCTCGGAAGGAATCTCGGCAATGATCTTGAATCTCCCGAGACGGGCCCAGTAAGAGCGCATCGAATTGCCGATCGAGCCGACTCGCGCTCCTTTCGGGAGGCCGAAGTCGTGTAGCCACTCCGCGACCAGGATATCGGGGTCCGGGGCCATGCGCCGATCGACGAATACGAGCTGTGAGGCCGTCAGCACTCCAAAGCTGATGCCGAGCCCGGCGGCGATGGCATTGCCCGCACGTCTACGAGCGCCATCAACGGAGCGCAGCGATGCAGACATGCCGATGATCAAAGTAGTAGTCCCTGCGACAAAGAACGGCGCAATGTGACGTCCAAGCACAAGCACGAGCGCGTACATACCGAAACCCGCAACCACGGGTACGATGACAAACCACGTAGAGCGAATGACACGTACAGTTTGTGCTCTGCCGGCGACTCCGCCGAACGCGATGAGCGCGACGAGAGTGGGGAAAAACCAGCTCTGTTTGAAAAGGTCTTCCGTGCTGATCGCCAGCCTGCGGGTCTGAAGTCTCAGTCGTGGACGGACCTCGATCCCTTCGTGCCAGTAGGAGGGGTCGTACCAGACGGGATAACTCCCCCGAACCGGCTCCGCAAATTCGTAAATTGTGGGATTGGTTGAAAGCCTGCGGGAAGGGTGTGACGGGGTACCGTTCAAAGAGTCCTTCTGCGCATGCTGTATTGCGGCGTCGTTGACATACCACGCGTACGCCAGCTTGCCCGTATCGCTGTAGGTCAACCGCCCTTTGGCGCTTGTCAGCGCCAAAACCCACGGGCCTGATACCAGGCCGAACGCTATGGTTGCGGAAGCGAAACGCAGCCAGGGGCGACTTGCACCCCTGAGCATCAGGGCGACACAAGCCAGCATGACGAAGCCGATGGGGAACAACACAGCCTTCGCCAGATAGCCTGCTCCCAGCACCAGTCCGATTCCGGCCATGAGCAAAGGCCCAGAGTTCGGGAGGCGCGAGAGACGCAGCATCAATCCGGCGGCGACGTAGAAACATGCGGAGAGGAGAAAGTCGGGTCCGCCCCGGCCTACGTTCTGAAGCACGACGGAGCCGTAACCGAAAGCGGCGAACCCTGCGGCGATCGGTGCGAGGTCACGCTTTTTCTCCTCGGCGGCCTGTCCGGCGAAGCGTTCAACGAGTTCGCTGAGGAAGAACGAGAACCCCGCGAGCGCGACGAGAAAATTGATGAAATTCACCCCATCAACGATCGGGAACTCGTCTGCAGCCGAAGGTCGGAGCAGGGCGAAAACACCGGCGAGCTCCCAGGAGAAAAGCGGGCTCCAGTAGCCATTTACGGCCCCCGCCCAGTCCCGGTCCAGATAAGCGTAGGCGACATCGATGTAGGACATGCCGTCGGCGTCCATATTCCCGCGCCAGAAAAATGACTGCAAGGCGCCGAGCAATGCAATCGTTGCCTGGAGCAGTCGGGTGAAGCCCCGGCTGGACAGGCTCCTGGGTTTGTCGGGGATTCTGCTCTGGCGGGTCTTCGGCTCAGGCAATCTGCGGGTCCAGGATCCGAGAGCGGTTTCGACCGAAACAGCGATAGTCCAACTCGTCGATTTCCTCTGGTGTCATTCTCCGCGTCGTTCCGGCCGGTAGGTCCAAAAACAAATACCACTCACGCAGAGTGCCGGGCGGCTACTCCCCATGCTGCGGGTTGAACTTTGCTCCAGGAGTCTTCTGATAAAAAAGAATGTGGTCGCTGATTCCAGCGAATTGATGCGTTGTATCACTATCCCGCCCGCGCCGATCTCGCGGTCAATTGTGTAGCGACCTTCGAGTGCGGTACTGAGGCGGGATTGCATTTACGCGGCAAACCTACGGATCGTATGGCGCTAAAGCCAGCATCTTCGATGGCCTGCATCCTATGCGTAGTACGACGTAGGCCTTCGGCGCGAACACGGAGATTAAAGAACCGATCAAAACCATTGCTTCGTGCAGCTGGGAGCGGCAGCTTGATGGCGCGCCAGCCTATGTCATGACCTCTGGCTAGCGATGGAACCTGCCGG